>JAITTD010000095.1 GCA_031287245.1 Bacteroidales bacterium | reverse complement strand
AGATTTTAATCTACGGACAGGACAGAGAACACCCTCTGCGCCGTAGTCCCGCAGGGACGGCACTTTGTCGTCTTTCTGTGTCGTCCCTGCGGGACTTGGCTGTAGTCGTGTATCCTCATCACCGTACGGTTAATAAAGGGCTGTCCCTGCGGGACAAAACACTGCAAATTCTACTAAGGGAACTTTAATTAAAAATAAGGGTTTGTATGCGTCCCGCAGTCCCGCAGGGACTACACTTTATTAACCGTAGATTTTAATCTACGGACAAGACAAAACAGAGAACCCTCTGCGCCGTAGTCCCGCAGGGACGGCACTTTGTTGTCTTTCTGTGTCGTCCCTGCGGGACTTGGCTGTAGTCGTGTATCCTCCGTTCCTCCGTTCCCTCGTTTCTCCGTTTACTCGTAATTACCTTGTTCCGCCTGCCCACCAAACGGGTTCGGAATAAACGTATTGACCGTTTCCGTAAGCTTCTTTGACGGCAACATTGTTGGTCACTTCGTCCACGCCATAGGAAAAGCGAAGTGGAAATTGAGTGACGTTTTTAGGATTGGCTAACTCTATGAAATCATCGCCCAAATATGCCAACCGCCTGTAGTCATTGTATGCTTCTACTGATTCTCCTGATGCTCCGGCAAAGGCAAGGTATTTTTGAATGATGATTTCCTGCAAAGGATGGGTATCAAACCGTGCTTCCACCTCATCCGTGAAATATTGTTCTGCTGTTTCAGCGCCCAAATCCACATCTCCTCCAAATCCCCACTCGTACAGAGCGGAAGCAATTGCGACTTCCTGATTGGCAAAAGCGGCTGTGAGCGCCTCCTGAAGGATGGGTTTTGCCTCCAATTCACGATTTAAACGAGTCAACGCTTCTGCTTTTAGAAATTGTATTTCATGGTAACTCAGCAACTGAGTGGGCGCTGTAAGCGAATAATTGACAAGCGCAAAATCATAATACTTCTGACCCTGTTCGGGGGTGCCATTGGGCGCCGTAAAAACTTCATCGGGATCTGTGATCATCTTTCCGGCAACCCATGTAACCCATGTGGCGAAATACTGGCTTGCTCTCGGATCGTTTAACCGGACGAACTTATCCAGCAAACTTGCACTGGCGCCAAGTCCGTCGCGACTGTAACTGAACCCAAACAGCGGATTAAGGGTGGCTTCACCATCGTACAGGTCAAATTTCAGTTCTTCGTCTGCATCGGCAAATGACATGTCCACATAGTCAATAATATCAAGCAGGTCAGCATTGGGATTAGCGCTTCTGCCCAACAACCGCATGGTGTAACGGGCTTTCAAACCGTAAGCCGCTTTTTTCCACAATTTTTTGTCACCACCGTAGATATAATCATTAGCGCCCAACGGTCCGTTAAGACCGTCATCGGAACCGTCAAAATGCACAATCGCCTCGTTTAATAACCTCATGACATCCTTGTATATGTTTTCCTGTTTGTCAATTTTTGGTTGCATGTACTTGGGCGTGCCGTTCGGATTTATTTCTCCGGCTTCGGTAAAGGGCACATCTCCGAACAAATCGGTTTGCACCGCAGCATTGTATGCCAGCAGAAGTTTTGCAACCCCCAGTGTAATCTCGTTACCGATATCCAAACCGCCTTCTTCGGTGCATTTGGCAATGACTAATTTGGCGTTCTTCATATTGGTGTAGGTACTGTTCCACACGTTATTGTAGGTAGTGGAAGAAACCGGTTCGCCGTTGCGGGTTTCGGCATTGAACATCTGATTGTGCACCCCTGCTTCCTGTTCGATATATATGGACGCATAGAGTGAATAATCCCCGCCTACCGTAGTAAAGGCGGTGTTGGTAATTAATTCGGAAACCACTGATTTTGCCGGAGCATCATCAGGATGACTCTTGTCCTTATTGATGTCGTCCAGAATGTCTTCCGAACAACCTGAAGCCAGCATAGTGAAAGCAATGATGGCTGCTGTCGGGATCATGTTATATCTTTTCATTTTCATTTTTATTTTTAAATTCATCATGGATTAAAATTTAACGGTTAAGCCCATTCCATAACTGGATGTCTGAGGCAGTGAAAAACGTTCAAAGGCTCCCACCATATTGGTGTTTCCCTGTGAGGATTCGGGGTCAAAATTGGGGTAATTTGACCAAAGCAACAGATTTCTTGCAAAGACATTCAGCGTCACCGAAAACTGATTTTTTATCACAACAGGATAGGAAAGCGCTATTTCGCGCAGTTTGACGAAAGAATTATTGTAGATAGAAAACTCGTCAATATTATCACCGACTGTCTGAAAATAATTTTGCCACGCATTAGCGCCTTTTATTTCGATATCATTTTTTGTCCCGTCTTCCTTGTATCCGTCAACAATAAACGAGCCTTCGCCGCGGTTTTCGGTTTCTTTATCGACACCGTAAAAACCCAGCAATCCGTTGGTGCCGCTGTACATTTGTCCGCCTGATTTCCAGTCGAGCACAGCCGAAAACGTGAAGTTGTACACCTTGAGTGTGGTGTTGAAACCCAGTGTGAAATCGGGTGATACGTTTCCTATGACCGTTGGTTCGCCTGCCATAGGGACGCCGTCTTCATCCACAACGACATGTCCCAAATCGTCTCTCCTGTAGCCCACGCCATAGATAACAGGGTACTGTTCCTTTGCGCTGGCACGCACCTGTGGGGTAACAAATCCTCCCAACATGATACTTTCTACACCGTCTGCCAATTCGTCCACATAGTTGTTCATTTTGGTGAAGTTGAATGCGAAATTCCAGTTGACATGGGTAGTACGCACCGGATTTAATCCCAGTGTGATTTCATGGGTGTTGGTGTGGAGGCTTCCGGCATTGGTTACCAGTTCGCTGGCTCCTGTGGAACCGGCAAGCGGTACGCTGAATATCTGGTCGGTCACGTTTTGTCGCGAAAAAGTATAATTCATGGTGACGATGTTATCCAGCAGACCGAAGTCAATGCCAAATTCATACGATTTGGTATTCTGAGGCACCAAATTTGTGTCATATACCCTCCAGTAAGGTGTATAAGCATTGGCGCCATTGATGGGATACATCATAGGCGTAACCATATAAAATCCGCTGCCATACGCCGGCACGCTGTAAAAATTGTTTTTGTATGAGTTGTCGCCTTCGCCCACCTGCCCTACTTCAGCATAAGAGGCCCTTAATTTGGCGTAATTCAGCACAGGATTGTCTTTCAAAGCATCCAGTTCCGTCAGAATAAATCCGAGCGAAACGGAAGGATAGAAGAACGAACGGTTGTTGCGAGGCATATTGGATACCACATCATTGCGTCCGGTGGCGGTCAAATACACCATATTGTCGTATGACAAGGACAAACTCCCGAAGAAGCCGACCGTGCGATCTTTAAGAAAACTTTCGTCATTGTCCTTTGTGGTGGCGTTGTTCATGTGATTCCATCCGGGAAACTGGAATCCTGCTCCGTATGCCCACAAATCATGTTGATTGTTTTGCAGAATTTCATTACCCAGCATCGCATTGAACTGCCACGCCTCGTTGATATTCCAGTCGTAAAGGACGGTCAGCCAGGAGTCAAACATCATTTTTGAAATGTTTTCATTGGTCACTTCTCCGTTATCGCTTGGTCCTTTGATACCATATCCCCAAAGATTCTGATAATTGGTGGTATAAAAATCGATGCCGGGTTGGTACTTGACGGCTATTTTCTGGTTGTCGGCAAGGTCGGCTGCAAACTTGATGAAGGCATTGCCGTAGAAGCGGTTGGAATTTTCCGAAAAATCAGTGTTGTCCACTGCCCAGTATGGATTGGGGAAAGTGCCGCCTCTGTAATTATTCGGACTGTACAGATTATTCTCATGATAATTGGGAATCCCTGCGAGGTCGTAACTTGGCGGAGCCGGATACACCTGCGCCATAATCCCGTCACTTGCTGACGGCATTTTGGTAAGCGAAGTATTGACATAACTGATGGACACACCTGTGCTGAAATACTTTGATAATTTTGTTTCGGCACTCACTTTGGCATTGTATCTGTCCATGCCTGTTCCCGGCACAATACCTGTTTGATTGGAACTTCCCAGCGAAACGGAATAGGAAGAATTTTCCAGAGATTGTGCCACATTGACAAAACTGTTCCAAGTCAAACCTGTGTTAAAATATTCTTTCACATTATTATATACCTTCGGTTGTGCCCACGGGTCTAATCCTGCGTTTTCTCTTTGGGGAACATAGTAATATCCCTGTTTCATGCCATCCCGACTGGTATAGGCATTCACGGTATTGCCACCATAAGTAGCGTCATTGGGAAGGTCGGTAATCAGCGGTCCCCATGAACTGGAGCCGACAGGATTGAATTTTCCTTCGGAACCTTGCGCATATTTGGTTTGCAGTTCGGGATAGCGGCTGATGACGTCGAAACTCACATTGCTGTTGACGGTAACTACGGGTTTACCCTTTGCCAGCCCTTTGCCGCTTTTGGTGGTAATGACGATGACTCCGTTGGATGCACGAATGCCATACAATGCCGATGCTGCTTGCCCTTTCAGGATATTGACTGTTTCAATATCATTGGGGTCAAAATCAATGGCACGGTTTGCCTGGTCGGTGCCACTTACGCCATCACCTGTTGAAATGTCAAAAGTGGAAGCCACCGGCATACCGTCAATGACATATAGCGGAGAGTTGTTGCCGGAGAAAGAACGGGCGCCGCGAATGGTAATCTGCGAAGACGCTCCCGGCATACCGCTTGACGGTCTGATGCTCAAGCCCGATGTTTTCCCCTGCAAAGCAGTAGCAAAGTTGGAACTTGCTGCCTGTGTCAATTCAACGGCTTTGATTTCCTGCACTGCATATCCCAGCGCTTTCTTCTCGCGCGAAATACCCAGCGCCGTTACCACCACCTCTTCGAGTTGTTCGCCTTCGCTCAGGTTCACCTCGAAACGGGTTTGGTTGCCCACCTCAATGTCCTGCGTGGTGTAACCCACCGAAGAAATTTGCAACACATCCGTTGACGCAGCATGGATGCTGAATTGACCATTGGCATCCGTCACCACCCCTGTTTGTGTTCCCTTAATGACAACATTTGCCCCCGGCAATGGATCGCCGGTCTTATCTGTCACCGTGCCGGTAACAGTTCCTCCCTGCGCAAACAGGGATAACGTGCTCATACAAAAGCACAATGTGAAAAACACTTTTTTCAATGTATTCCACGGATTCATTCGATTATTCATCTTCATATAAATATAATTTAGCATACATCATTGTTTCTTTTTTGTCGGCATATTGTTAAAAAATCCAGATTGATTTCATTGTTGATTTTAAGTAATTTACATGGATGAGAAAAACACACTGTGTTTATGTATAAAACGCACTGTGTTTTTGAGTAAAACGCACTGTGTTTTGATATAAAACGCACTGCCTTTTCATGCAAAACGCAGTGCGTTTTTGGAAGAGATTCAGAACGATTGTGTACCAGCCTGTTACGGAATATCCCCAAAACCACATCATGCCCAAAAGAAGTTGCGGCTGTGAATAGAATATATATAATGTATATAATGTATGAAAATTCGGAAAAAATGCTTTCCTTTGCGCTTTTGAAACAGTAGAGGGTGGGTGGGATACTACCGGAAATGTGTGTGTGTGTGTGTGTGTGTGTGTTAAAATAATTTAGCACTTCACCAATTTTTTGGTAAAAAAGTGTAGAAATATTATTTTGGGTCGCACACATCATTGTTAAACTTTTATTTCGTTTGGGTTTTTCAAAAGAATGTGCAAATATAGAAAGGTTTTTTGATATATTTCAATATTGGTAAAAAATATTTTACTTCATAAATCGCACATATTGTGCTATATTGCAGAACTAACTAATGTTCCGACGTTTTCGCCTTGCAAAACCCTTGTCAATTCGCCTTCTTTGTTCATGTCGAACACTACAATGGGCATTTTGTTTTCCTTGCACATCGTAAAGGATGTCATATCCATCACTTTCAAGTTGAGGCGATAGGCGTCATCAAATGAAAGCGTTTCAAATTTGGTGGCTGTCGGGTCTTTTTCGGGATCGGCAGTGTAAACGCCGTCCACTCGCGTGCCTTTCAGCAATACCTCTGCTTCCATTTCCACCGCCCGCAACGCCGATGCCGTATCGGTTGTAAAATAGGGATTGCCCGTTCCGCCGCTAAAAATGACCACTTCTCCGCGGTCAAGGGCTTCCATCACCTTTGGTTTGCTGTATCCTTCGCCCACAGGTTCCATCCGAATGGCGGTGAACAAACGTGCCTTCACACCAAGGTTTTCCAAAGCCGAATGTATCGCCAAACCGTTAATCACCGTTGCCAGCATCCCCATGTAATCACCTTTCACACGGTCGAAGCCCTTGTCAACACCTTTCAACCCGCGGAAGATGTTGCCACCGCCAAACACAATGCCGATGCGAACGCCCAATTCGGCGGCGTCCTTGATTCGCATGGCATATTCCATCAAACGGTTGGCGTCAATGCCGGCAGGTTGATTTGCCATCAATGCCTCGCCGCTTAATTTCAACAGGATACTCTTGTATTTCAACATTTTCAAGAAAATTTGAATGATAAAATTATCAGCGAAGGTAAACAGATTTTGGATAATCCAAAAATAAACGGATATTTGTACCCAAAAAACAGCGATATGGCACTCATCAAATCGGTACGGGGATTCACACCCGTTTACGGCAGGGATTGTTACTTTGCGGACAACGCCACCATTATCGGCGACGTTATCATGGGCAACGAATGTAGCATCTGGTTCAATACCGTCCTGCGCGGCGACGTCAATTCCATCCGCATAGGCAACAAGGTGAACATACAGGATGGCTCGGTATTGCACACCTTGTACCGGAAATCCATCGTGGAAATAGGCAATCAGGTGTCAATAGGGCACAACGTGGTGATACACGGCGCAAAAATATGCGATCACTCACTGATTGGCATGGGGGCTGTGATTCTCGACCACGCTGTGATTGGTGAAAACTCGATTATCGCCGCCGGTGCTGTGGTGCTCACCGGCACCATCGTGGAACCGGGCAGTCTGTACGCCGGCACGCCGGCAAAAAAAGTGAAAGACGTCAGCCCCGAACAAACTCGCGATATGATTGAACGCATCGCTGACAATTATTTAATGTATGCAAGTTGGTATAAAGATTAATATTGCGCCGGTAAATTCGGTCCTGTTGCCGCTTATCTGCCTGTTGTACTTCGCTTCGTGCGGACAAAAAGGGGTACAGACAACCGTTGAAGCGGAAAAGGACAGCATTGTTGATGTTCCCAAATCGATCATTGAAGAAATTGATTTTCAACAGGACATCCGTCAACTGAATATGCAGGAACTTCGGCTTTTGCACAGTTTTATTGATGCCCGTCATGGATCTTTACTGGAAGAAAGCGACCTGCGCGATTATTGGCGAAAGCAAACCGTGTGGTACGACACCTTGTCGCGCTCGCTAACCATCAAAAACGGCAACCAAAGCATCGTACCGCCACTGTCAAAAACCGAACGGCAATTTGCCGAATGGATTGAAGACATGATAATGGTGCAACGACAGTCCAACTACCTCGTATCGCCCAATGGACGCGTCCCCAACGTGATGAATATCGCCAATCTGTTCCATTACAGCGGGATGATTGACCAGCCATTGATGGATGAGTTGGCAATGAACGGATTCGCTGTGATACCAGACACGTTGCCGCAACTTTTCCAAATTTATCAGCAAAACGATACGCTTGATTTGCCCAATTTTGTTACCTCCGACCTGTTTTTGCAGCTTTCTCATCTCTACACCTCGTATATGCTGCAAACGGTGGAAGAAGGTCAGTTAATACCCCTGCTCACGGATATTTGCCGGTTGCTGTACCGTGCATCACTGACACAGGCGGATAAAGAAAAGAAGAATGTGGATGCAGCCCTGCGAAATGCTGCGTTTTTTGCCGTGCCATACAGTCTGTTGACCAATCAATCGGTAAAAGTCGGCGAGGAATATCAGACAAAGGTGGAAGAGGAACTGGCGTATATCGCGCAGCAAACCGACCATGTGTCGGCATTGTTGCCAAGCAAAACGCTGTTTCCGTACAGCGCCTTGCAGCCAACGGGACACTACACCCGATCGGCAGACTTGCGCCGTTTCTACAAAGCACTGAAATGGTTGCAAACAGCGCCTTTTTGTCAGAATAACCCGACACAACATCAACAAATGCAGCTGTTAACCGTGCTGCTGCAATCCGACAAACGGCTGTCGGCTTCGTACCGCCGGTTTCTGCAAGCCACATCCTTTCTCTACGGGCAACCGGCGGCGGCTTCCCTTGCGGACGCCAAAGCCGACACCGTATATGTGATTCCGCCGCCATTCTCTTTCGATGAGGAAATTCTCAACCACACTGCCAATCTGTCGCCCAACTCCCAAAGACCGTTCCCAGAAGATATTTTTGCGGCTTACGGCTCGCAAACGGTTTTCAACCCCGACAACTCGCTGCACAACAAATGGATGGAATGTCTGACAGCGCTGCTCAGCCCAACGCCGGACGAAAACAAGACTTGGCGGCAGAAAAATTCTGCAACGGCTGCGGCATCGTGGGTGAAACTGAAACACGATATGTTAGTGTATGGCGAAAAACCGGAATATGCAGAGTTTGCGGACAGTACACACATGGTGAATGACAGTTTGCCACCCGCGCTGACCTTGGGCTATGCAGAACCGAATGTCCTGTTTTGGCAGAAACTGTTAGAATGGATGCAACTGACGGAAAGCCGTTTGCTGCAATACCAGTTGATGACGTCCGCCTTGCAAGAACGCACCGCCCAACTGAAGCGGTATATCGCCATTGTGAGAAATCTTGCAGAAAAACAGGCGTGGCACGAGCAACCGGACAAGGATGTGTACCGCTTCGTTTCGCATATCGGCGATAGCATCGCACAGTTATCGCTCTTGATGATTCAACCATCTGTAGAGCGCTGGCAATGGACAAAAGGGAGCGACCATGGGGTATCCGTTGAAGAGGCTGTTTTCGAGCGCAAGAATAACGGGAAGCATCACATCATGTATTCCG
Organism: Bacteroidales bacterium; assembly: GCA_031287245.1. GTDB lineage: Bacteria > Bacteroidota > Bacteroidia > Bacteroidales > UBA4181 > JAIRLS01. Next base: position 19,075 of record JAITTD010000095.1, on the reverse strand, counting down.
CCGTTGGCGCCCAGCGAATTTATATGGTGGTAGAAATCAACGAACGGCTGTATTTGACACGCGGCGGCGTTTTCAGTTATCAGGAATTTATTCGATAATGATGACCTATTTTATGTTAATTATTACAAAATTTTATAAAATTTATAAAATTTGGCACATTTTTTGAGCAAACCCGAATAGTTTTTTTTCATAATTTTGTAGTAGTTAGTAGTTAATAACTAAAAAGGGCTGTTCGTGAGAACCGCCCTTTTGCATTATCAATCAATATTCTCAATTATTTCCTGTATTTTCGCACCTCATCCATGAACACACCGAACATATACTCCGTATCCGTAGTGCCTCCCGATGCTTCGGGGTGGAACTGCGCCGAAAAGAAGGGTTTCGTCTTGTGGCGAATGCCCTCGTTGGTCTGGTCGTTGAGATTCAAGTAATAGGGTTCCCAGTCGCCGGACAGAGTGCGATAGTCGATGGCGAAACCGTGATTTTGAGCCGTAATATAAGCGGTCTGGCTTCCTGCTTGCTGCACAGGCTGGTTGTGGCTTCGATGTCCGTATTTCAGTTTGTATGTTTTGGCTCCAGACGCTAATCCCATCAACTGGTTGCCCAAACATATACCCATTATCGGTTCATTCCGCTCAAAGGCTTTTTTTAAATGCGTGATAGTAGCCTCACAGCGCACAGGATCGCCGGGTCCGTTGGTGATAAACAGCCCGTCGTAGTCCTCCTGCAAGAAATCGTAGTCCCACGGCACACGAATGACAGTAGCATCATTGGCTATCAAATCGCGGATAATGTTGTATTTTACACCGCAATCTACCAACAAAATACGGTATTTACCGTTTCCATACACTTGTTTTTCCTTGCAACTGACCAAATCCACGAGATGGTCGATATATGGGTCATAGAACGGAATGTCATTGTTCCGATACACCACTTTTCCCAGCATGGTACCTTTTTCACGCAAATGTTTGGTGATGGCACGAGTGTCCACGCCCGAAATGCCCGGAATATGATGCTCGTCCATCCACTCGCCAAGACTTTTGCAGGCGCTCCAATGGCTGTATTTATCCGTATAGTCGGCAACGATCAATGCCGAGATGTGAATAGCGTCCGATTCAAACCATTTCGGGATACCGTTTTCCACCTCCTTATCGGATGGAATGCCGTAATTTCCGATGATAGGATAGGTTGCCACTAAAATTTGCCCCTTATACGAAGGGTCGGTCATACTCTCGGGATACCCCGTCATCGCAGTATTAAATACTACCTCGCCCGCAGTTGAGCCTTTGTAACCGAAGGATTGACCGGCATATTCGCTGCCGTCTTCCAAAACTATTTTAATATCTGTCATCTTAACTTTATTTTTCGGCTTGCCTAAAATATTTATACACCGTCTGTTATGTGATGTTTTCAGCCTTGCCGATGTCATAAAAAATCTGTCAAAGATAATAAAATTCATTCCTTTTTTGTAATTTTGTCCATTCTAAAATAAAGAAATATTATGCCAGTTAATATTCCGGACCATTTGCCGGCGGGCGATATCCTTCGCGGAGAGAATATTTTTGTAATGACCGAAAGCCGCGCCCAGCACCAAGATATTCGCCCTTTGCGATTGGTGCTGCTCAACCTGATGCCTGTCAAAATCGTTACCGAAACACATTTGCTGCGGATGCTCTCCAATTCGCCTTTGCAGGTGGAAATCACGCTGTTGAACACGCTCAGCCACGAATCGAAGAACGAAAACACGCCGATAGACCATCTTCGCACCTTTTACAAGACCTTTGACGATATTCGGAACCACCGTTTTGACGGGATGATTATCACCGGCGCCCCTGTGGAAATGCTGCCGTTTGAGGAAGTGGATTACTGGGATGAATTGACGCAGATTATGGACTGGGCGACGACGAATGTCACCTCTACGCTGTTTATTTGCTGGTCGGCACAGGCTGGATTGCACCACCACTACGGCGTTCCGAAGTATGTGCTGCCGCAAAAGCAGTTCGGCATCTTCAAACACACATTGCATAATTCCAAGGCTCCGATAGTACGCGGTTTTGACGATGAATTTCTTGCCCCCCACTCACGCCACACGGAAATCAAACGTGAAGACGTTCTAAAAGTGCCGCAGTTGGAAATTGTTGCCGAATCAAACGAAGCCGGACTGTATCTTATCCGCGATGTGGAAAACCGCCGCATTTTCGTCACCGGACATTCGGAATACGACGCCTTCACGCTGAAAAACGAATATGAGCGCGATGTGGCAAAGGGATTGGATATTCAACTTCCCAACAATTACTTTCCGAACGACGATCCTTCGCAAATCCCGTTGATGCGGTGGAAAAGTCACGCCAGCCTGCTTTTCAGCAATTGGCTCAATTATTACGTTTATCAGGAAACACCTTATGACTTCGATTGAGTTTTCGCTGCCTGAGATAACCACAGCAGCGCAGAAATTTCTGCAAGCCACCGAGGGTGAGAAATGTTTTGCGTTCTACGGAGCAATGGGCGCCGGCAAAACCACCTTCATCAAAGCCGTGTGCAGGGCATTGGGGGTGAAGCAAACTGTGACCAGCCCTACCTTTGCTCTCATTAATGAATACGATGCCGGCGAAAACGGATTAATTTACCACTTTGATTTTTACCGTATTAACAAACCGGAAGAAGTTTTTGATTTCGGATGCGAGGAATATTTCGCTTCCGGAAATTATTGCTTTGCAGAATGGGCGGAAAAAGCAGAAATAGCGCTGCCACAGGATGTTTGCAGGCTGCAGATAGAAGAAATAGCCGAGGGATGGCGGCGACTAAGTTTCATTTAAAATGCTGAATAAAATAAACTTTGTACTATCCCAATCATCAAAATAAGCGACAAAAGCACGATATTTCCTAAACGAAACGAACGAGTATTGGCTAAAAAATGGGATAAAAAGAACGAGAGCGGGAAAGCCATCAGATACCAGGCAAACGGGAGAATGTCAGGAACGATAATGGTCATGCCGAAAATAGACGCGCCAATCAGCAACAACGCATAGTAACTGTTGCGGACTATTGTTTTTTTAGCGCCAATATAACGCAGCATGTATCCGACGGAAATAATCATGAGCACACCATTAAACAGGAAAAACAGTCGAGTAGAGGCATCAAAATCCGGAACGATATGCGGAAAGGACAACATCTCTTCAAATATGGCAAATACCTGTGTATAATTGCCATCCGACAAAAATAACCAGCCAAACCACCAGACAAAAGGGAAGATAAAGCCCAATATTGAAAAAATCCACTCGCGCCAGTAACCAGGGCGGAAGAACAGGATATACAGCCACACTACGAGCATAAAAATATAGGCATACTGATAGAAAAACACAGCAAACGAAATGTAGAGGGGCGCCGAAAAATAAGCATACGACAATTGTTTGCTTTTGAAAGAAGCCATTAGTTGCGTGAATGCCATGATGAGTAAAATGGTAGCAATAATGGCGGAATTGAATTGATGAATAGCCGGAACGCCGCCTATAAGCAGCACATAACAGAGGGCAGGTAAAAAAGAATTTTTATCTATCTGATTGAGCCGGTTGAGATAAATTTGCAGCAGGGCTATTCCCAATGTCAACAGCAAACCGCACCATACCGACAACTGAGGCGCTGTGGCAAAGAATGAATTTACAGCATGTGCAAACATCATCTCATGCGTGGGATTCATTTGCAATCCGGGATTCAGCAAAGCACACAGCCATGCCAATCCTCCCATAAGGATCACCGTCAAAATGACTGGTGTGCGGAATGAACGAAAGAAATGGAGCATCAAAAACAATGGTTAATGGTGAATAAAACGTTGGAGGTCAAATCCTATGTCGCGGCGGTTGTATTTGCCATCGAAACGGATGACATCTGCATTCCGGTTCGATTTTGCTAAGGCTGCCTCCATGTTGTCCGCCAAAGCGCTCACTGCAATGACTCTGCCTCCGGCAGTCACCACCTGACCGTTTTTTTCGGATGTGCCGGCATGGAAAACGATGCTGTCATTGTCTGTTTCTGTCAATCCTGTAATCACTTTTCCCTTTTCAAAGGCTTCCGGATAGCCGCCGGATACCAGCATGACCGTAGTGGCGGTCTTGGAACTGGTTTGGATGGGTTTCGTTCCGACAGTTCCGTTGGCAACAGCCTGAAACAGTTCTACCAAGTCCGTTTCGATGCGGGGTATCACTACCTCCGTTTCGGGATCGCCCATCCGCACGTTGTATTCAATCACCATCGGCTCCCCGTTGACATTGATTAACCCGAAAAAGATAAATCCCTTGTAGGGAATGCCTTCTTTCCGTAACCCTTCCACGGTGGGACGTACAATGCGCTGCTCCACTTTCGCCAAAAAATTCTTGTCGGCAAATGGCACCGGCGACACAGCGCCCATTCCTCCGGTATTCAGTCCGGTATCGCCTTCGCCTATTCGTTTGTAATCCTTTGCTTCGGGCAAAATAACATAGTGGTTGCCATCAGTGAGTGCAAAGACTGACAGTTCAATGCCCGACAAAAATTCTTCAATGACTACTGTGTTGCTTGCCGCGCCAAACTTGCCTGCAAACATTTCATGCAGTTCTGCAAACGCTTCTTCTTGCGTTGGAACAATCACTACGCCTTTGCCGGCAGCCAAACCGTCGGCTTTCAAAACGTAAGGTGGGGGCAGCCTGCGAATAAAATCCTGTGCCTGATTTTCTTCCTTTGCGGTAAAACTGCGGTATGCAGCCGTCGGTATGCCGTGGCGAATCATAAATTGCTTGGCAAAATCCTTGCTTCCCTCCAATTGTGCGCCCTGCTGCGACGGTCCGATCATGGCTATGTGCTGCAATTCAGGATGACCGGCAAAATAATCCGCAATCCCTTTCACCAACGGGTCTTCCGGACCTACAATCACCATGCTGACGTTTTCTTGCAAGGCGAATTTGCCCAACGCCTCAAAATCATTGACGCCGATGGTCACATTTTTGCCAACCTGAGCCGTCCCTGCATTGCCGGGGGCGATAAATAACTGTTCAACCTTTTTACTTTGCGCTATTTTCCAAGCCAATGCGTGTTCCCTGCCTCCGGAACCAATGATCATGATATTCATATATTGTTGATAATATTATCTGTTTCGTCCAATTCTTTCCGCCTGTGAATTAAATATGATTCCACTTCGCCTGTTTTTGTGTTGAAGGTGATTTTTCTGCCCATGTTTCCGCCCACATCGGAAAAAGTGATGGGGATGCGAAACTCTTTCAGCATTTCGTTGGCAATAGCAATGTTGCGCTGCCCGATATGAAAACGGACGGACGAACCGGTAAGTACTTCTGCGCCACCATATACCTTCGCTTCAATGTTGCCATAATCGCAGCCAAAACTCAACATCCCTTCCACAATCCGAATAATGGACAGATTGCCGTACTTCATGGTTTCAATATCGGAACCGTTCCACAAGGGCAGGATATAGTGGTTGACAGTGCCCACCTGTTTCTCAGGAGAATAGAGGCACACCGCCACACACGATCCCAAAACCGTACTGACAATATATGGCTTGTCTTGCACAAATACATCAGCAGGATACAATAAGTGTTTAGGCAAACTTTCCACAAGTCCAGTTTAAGTGAAACATTTTTTATTCTGCAAAAATAGATAAATTGAAGCAACAAAATATCTTTTCATGCAAAAATAATCTATGAAAAAACCTTCATAAATCTTTAAATCATTCATAAACAATTAAATAATCATCTAAAACATGCACAGAAAAATGGTGTCGCTTGGTCGGATTGCAATTTTTTTTTGCTTGTTGTTGTTTTTATTAAAAAAAGCCGTACCTTTGCGCACCATTTTGAAAAGTAAAATTTAGATAAAGAAAGAATACTTTATGCCTACAATACAGCAGTTAGTAAGAAAAGGAAGGAGTAAATTAATAGATAAAAGCAAGGCTCCGGCGCTGGATTCATGTCCGCAACGCAGAGGTGTTTGTGTACGTGTATATACCACCACGCCTAAAAAGCCTAATTCGGCAATGCGTAAGGTTGCCCGTGTAAAATTAGTAAACCAGAAGGAGGTGAATGCCTATATTCCGGGCGAAGGTCACAATTTGCAGGAACACTCTATTGTGCTCATTCGCGGCGGCAGGGTAAAAGACCTTCCGGGTGTTCGTTACCACATCATCCGTGGAGCGCTTGATGCATCGGGAGTAGAAGGGCGATTGGCAAGCCGTTCGCTTTATGGCGCCAAACGACCCAAGAAAGGAGCGCCCGTAGCAGCCAAAGGAAAGAAGAAATAATTTTTATACATTATATTATATTAATAGGAATCAATGCGTAAAACGAGCCCTAAAAAAAGAATTATCCTGCCCGATCCGGCTTTTAAGGACAAGGAAGTAACACGGTTTGTCAATAACCTGATGCTTGATGGTAAAAAATCCACCGCCTTCACCATTTTCTACGATGCAATGAAGTTGGTAGAAGAAAAAACCAAAGAAGATGAAAAATCGGCTTTGGAAGTATGGCGTAAAGCTTTAGAGAACATTACTCCCCATGTGGAAGTAAAAAGTCGCCGTGTAGGTGGCGCCACTTTTCAGGTGCCGATGGAAGTACGTCCCGACAGGAAAGTATCTGTCAGCATGAAAAACCTGATATTGTATGCGAGAAAACGCTCAGGCAAATCCATGAGCGAAAAACTGGCAGCAGAAATTCTGGCTGCATACAAAGAAGAAGGCGGAGCCTTCAAACGCAAGGAAGATATGCACAAAATGGCTGAGGCAAACAGAGCATTCTCTCATTTCCGCTTTTAATAAATAAGTAGAATTTGAATGAGTAAAGATTTAAGATATACCAGAAATATTGGTATAATGGCGCACATAGACGCCGGCAAAACCACCACATCCGAAAGAATTTTATTCTACACCGGAGTCAATTATAAAATTGGAGAAGTCCACGATGGCGCTGCCACAATGGACTGGATGGTTCAGGAACAGGAACGAGGAATTACTATCACTTCTGCGGCTACATCATGCCAGTGGAAGTACAATGACCAAATTTACAACATCAATCTGATTGATACCCCAGGTCACGTTGATTTTACCGTAGAGGTAGAACGTTCGTTGCGTATCCTTGACGGTACGGTAGCGCTTTTTTGCGCTGTCGGCGGAGTAGAACCGCAATCGGAAACCGTTTGGCGTCAAGCCGAAAAATACGGAGTTCCCCGTATCGGTTTTGTCAACAAAATGGACCGTTCGGGCGCAGATTTTATCGGCGTTGTCAATCAGGTTCGCGAAAGACTGAAATCCAATCCGGTGCCTCTGATGATACCCATCGGAGCCGAAGAAAAATTTCAGGGCATCATCGACTTGATCACCTTCAAAGCCGTTTACTGGAAGGACGACAAAGGTCAGGACATCGAAGTGACCGATATTCCAGCCGATATGTTGGACGAAGCCACCGAATGGCGCAATAAAATGATCGAATCGGTAGTTGAAACAGACGATGTGCTGATGGAAAAATTTTTCGACGCTCCCGAAACCATCACCGAAGAAGAAATAAAAAACGGAATTCGCAAAGCCGTTATCGCACAAACCATTGTGCCGATGCTCTGCGGTTCCGCCTTCAAAAACAAAGGCGTTCAGAATCTCTTGGACGCTATCACCGCATACCTTCCCAGCCCGCTTGACAAAGGCACTGTAACAGGTTTCAATCCCGATACCGAAGAGGAAGTGATTCGCAAACCCGACAACAAAGAACCTTTGACAGCATTGGCTTTCAAAGTGGCTACCGACCCTTATGTTGGACGGTTAGTGTTCATCCGCGTCTATTCGGGCGTGCTGGACAGCGGTTCATACGTGCTTAACACCCGCTCGGACAAGAAAGAGCGTATTTCGCGTCTTTTCCAAATGCACTCCAACAAGCAAAATCCGATTGAACATTGCGGAGCAGGCGACATCTGCGCTGCTGTCGGTTTGAAAGATTTGCGCACAGGCGATACGCTGTGCGACCCTGAAAAGCCGATTGTGCTGGAATCGATGACCTTCCCCGATCCTGTGATTGGCGTAGCCGTAGAACCCAAGACACAAGCCGATATGGACAAACTTGGAGTGGCGCTTTCCAAATTAGCAGAAGAAGACCCGACATTTCAAGTGAGAACAGATCCCGATTCAGGGCAAACTGTCATCAACGGAATGGGCGAGTTGCACCTCGAAATCATTCTCGACCGTCTGCGTCGTGAATTTAAAGTGGAATGCAACCAGGGCGCACCGCAAGTGGCATACAAGGAAGCCATCACCGCAGCTTATCAGCATCGCGAGGTGTTTAAGAAACAAACAGGCGGTCGAGGCAAATTTGCAGATATTATTGTACGTGTGGAACCTGCCGACGAAGGCATCAGCGGTTTGCAGTTTGAAGATGCTGTAAAAGGCGGCAACGTACCGAAAGAATACATCCCATCGGTAGAAAAAGGATTCAAGGAAGCATTGCAGAATGGCGTGCTTGCCGGTTTCAACATGAACAGTATGAAAGTGACGCTTTTGGACGGCTCTTTCCACCCTGTGGATTCCGATGCGCTTTCGTTTGAAATCTGCGCCAAGCAAGCGTTCCGCGAAGCGTGCAAGCATGCCAAACCGATCCTGCTGGAACCGATTATGTCCGTAGAAGTGGTGACACCGGCGGATTATCTGGGCGACGTCATCGGCGATTTCAACAAACGCCGCGGACAAATCACCGGAACAGAGGAAAGAGGCGGTGCACAAGTCATCAAATGTAAAGTGCCGCTTTCGGAAATGTTCGGTTACGTGACGGTGTTGCGTACCATCACGTCCGGACGGGCAACCTCTACAATGGAATTTTCGCATTACAGCCCCTTGTCGGACAATCTGGCAAAGGAAGTGATCAAAACCGTAAAAGGGGAAGTTAAATAAACATTTTTAGAAAATTATTTTTTATTCAATCCTATAATGAGCCAAAAGATAAGAATTAAACTTAAATCTTACGACCACAATTTGGTGGACAAATCGGCTGAAAAAATCGTAAAAACAGTGAAAATGACAGGTGCCTCCGTAAGCGGACCTATTCCACTGCCAACGCACAAGCGTATTTTCACGGTCAACCGTTCCACCTTTGTCAACAAAAAAGCAAGAGAACAGTTTGAATTGTGTGCATTCATGCGTTTGATGGACATTTACAGTTCAACGCCAAAAACCATTGATGCACTGATGAAACTGGAACTTCCCAGCGGCGTGGAAGTAGAAATCAAAGTGTGAAAATAATCGGCATCATACCTGCGCGATATGCATCTACCCGCTTTCCGGGTAAGCCCTTGGCGCAATTGCAGGGGCACAGTATGATAGAGTGGGTGTATCGCCGTGCCGTAAAAGTATTCCCGCACACAGCGGTGGCTACCGACGACGAAAGAATCGCCGGCGAAGTGGAACGCTTCGGAGGCATTGTTGTGATGACTTCGCCCACGCATGCCAGTGGAACCGACCGTTGCGCGGAAGCATTGGTCAAATTGCAACAATTGTACGGCGAAACAGCAGATGCAGTGGTAAATATTCAAGGCGACGAGCCTTTTGTTGACCCTGATTTACTGTCGCAACTGGCACATTGTTTTGATGACGAAAGCGTGCACATAGCCACTGCCATCCGAAAAATCACCAACGAACAGGAACTGTTTAACCCCAACTGCGTGAAAACAGTCGTCAGCGCAACAGGAAATGCCTTGTATTTCAGCCGTTCTACCATACCTTACCAGCGCGGAGTAGAACAGTCGGAATGGTTGAGCCATCACGATTATTATCTGCATCTCGGTTTATACGCCTATCGCGCAGACGTACTCACCCGTTTGACACAATTACCGTCCTCATCGCTGGAAAAAGCCGAATCGCTGGAACAAAACCGGTGGCTGGAAAACGATTACCGCATCAAGGTCATCCAGACCGAAGCCGACAGTTTTTCCATTGATACTCCCGAAGACTTGCAATATGCCCAACAATTGGCGATAGATGCACTTACCCCCGAAGTGGGTTGAACTCCAATCGTGTTCGGAAGCCCCAACGGGGCGTAATCGTTGGTTTTCCTGTGATAACGCCCTGTAGAGACGGTGCGTGCACCGTCTCTACGTTTTGATATCGCTACATCTCACTGGGCGATGCCCATTGCTAATGATACAAGCTCTTTCAGAGCGATTTAAATGCAATGTTACAGTACCGAAACCCAAAAAACCATCTGGGGACATCTTCGGTAACCAACCGAATCACAAAGAATCACAAAGAATCACAAAGAATCACTATTGTATCACAAAGAATCACAATAACTTACCAATAAGTCAAAAAAATATTCACAAACTTTATACATTATTATCCAATAATTTTATCTAAATTTGTGGGAAATTGATTTTTATGTATCATTCCCTGAATTTGGTTCGGCATTTGCCGAATACATTGACTTGTTGTAATCTGTTGTGCGGTTGTATCTCTGTTGTGTTTGCGCTTAACGGCGAATTTGTCACTGCCGCATATTTCATCATGATTGCCGCTGTGTTTGACTTCTTTGACGGTTTTGCAGCGCGATGGCTCAAAGCCTATTCCGCCATCGGCAAGGAATTGGACTCGTTGGCGGATATGGTCAGTTTTGGCGTAGCGCCGGCAAGCATCATGTATGGATTGTTGCTTGGGGCGGTTACCCGGATCGGCTTATCGGCAGGTGGCTGGTTCATCGCACTTTCCGCATTCCTGATAGCCGTGTTTGCGGCGCTCAGGTTAGCAAAGTTCAACATCGACACGCGGCAGTCGGATTCGTTCATCGGTGTGCCGACGCCCGCAACGGCGCTTTTTATCTGTTCCTTAACATTCATCGTGCAGGATGCAGGCGTTATAGCGACATTTGCAAGTAATCTGTACGTCCTTTTGGCTGTTATCGCGGTGTTTTCGCTTCTGATGGTATCTGAACTGCCTCTTTTTTCGCTCAAAATTAAAAGTTTTGCATGGAAAGCCAACCGGATAAGGTACATTTTCTTGGCGCTATCGGTGGGAATACTGGCAATTTTCCGCTGGACGGGACTGGCAATGGTAATTCTTCTTTATATTGTACTGTCAATCGCCATCCGGCTATCAGCGCCTAAAACACAAAAGGAAAGTCTTGATGTATAGATGAATTATCTGGCGCATACATATTTATCAGGCGAGAACGATGACATAAAAATCGGTAATTTCCTTGGCGACTGGGTAAAAGGCAGTGATTATCTGAAATATTCCGAAGACATCCGAACAGGCATCATGCTACACCGCAACATCGATTCGTTCACCGACCGCCACCCGATTGTACATCAAAGTGCAAGTCGGTTTCAGCCGCGTTATGCCAAATATGCCGGCGTTATCATTGATATTTTGTATGACCACTTTCTGGCATTTCACTGGAACGATTTCAACGAAATGCCTCTGCGCGACTATATCAACAGGATTCACAACATTATGCTGAACAACTTTGAAATATTGCCGGAACGCCTGAAAAGCTACCTTCCCGGATTCATGCAGGAACGTTGGATTGAGCGCTACGCCACCGTAGATGGTATCCGCGACGTGCTGGACACGATGTCCAAGCGTACCTCGCTGCCCAATGAAACGGAATTTGCGATAAGCGTGATGGAGGCGTACTACGACGATTTCCGCCGCGAATTTTTTGACTTCTTTGGGCAAATTATCGAACTGGTAGAATCCAAATTTATGATTTCCATCTATCGCCCGGGAGCGTGACAATGGTGAGACAATGGTGAGACAATAGTGAGACATCACAAATCACAATTGAATCACAACCGAATCACAACCGAATCACAACCGAATCACAACCGAATCACAATCGAATCACAACTGAATCACAACCGTATCACAACTGAATCACAACCGAATCACAATTGAATCACAAATTGAATTTTGCAGATACAATAGAAATTTGTATTTTTGCCGCCGAAAATGCAGGGATTTTTTTCCTGCAAAACAAAAAAATATGTTGGAGACAACAAATGAACGGAACCTTTTGGCGAAATCGAGCCTGATATATAGAATATTCATGTATTATGTACATTTATTCTACAAATATCTCTATTTCAGGAGGACCTATTTTATCAATTCAGAAAAAGTGCCTGACAGCGCTCCGGTAATGATTGTATCGAATCATCAAAACGGCGCCTGCGATGTGTTGAGCATACTGCTGTTTATCCGGCGGAAGTTGAAAACACGGAAAATCAGGTCGGTAACACGCGGCGACATTTACGATGCGAACCCGACAGGCAAAGCCATCATGAGTCGGTTAGGGATTCTTGCGGCTTATCGTATTGATTTTGAAGGCGAAGCTGCATTAGGTAAGAATGAACTGTGCATCAAAACGATGGAACAGGAATTGATGAATGATGGCGTGATAATCCTCTTTCCCGAAGCCAACCACCAGCTCAAACGCTGGCTTGGCTGGTTTTCCCCGCGATACCTCATTGTGATGTTCGAGGCTGCCCGCAAATGCAATTTCCAAAAGGAAATATACTTGTTGCCATCGTGCAACCACTATCGTACCTACGATGAGATACATGGCGAAACACTTATCCGCTACGGCGAACCTATAGCGCTGTCCCACTGGTATGAAATGTACCAAACAAAGCCCAAAACGGTGGTACGGGAACTCAATGCCCGGGTAAAAGAGCAAATCAACAGCATGATGCTCAATATTACCGATTTGGACAATTACGATGCCATTGATTATCTGCGAAATAGTTATGGCGTCCACTATGCCATTGCAAACGGACTAAATCCCAATTGTTTGCCTGAAAAACTGACGGCTGACAAACAATTATTCGCCCAACTGGAAGCAAGCAAAGCAACGCACGAACAAGATATACAGAAAATTTATGACGATGCTATCCGTCTGAAAACCAAAACAAAGCAATACAAAATAAGCGACAAAAACGCCGATGAAAAATATGCGGTATGGAATTTGCTATGGCTTGGAATTGTCGGTATCATTTTGTTGCCATTGTTTGTAGCGTCGGCTGTTCTCAACTTGCTGAATGTGGGTTTGCCCAAATTCATCACATCCAAAATAGACGACATCAACACCCACTGTACCATCAACATACCGACGGCAGTGTTGTTCACCATCCCGCTAACGGTCATCATCCTGTTTGTGCTGACATGGATTTTTACCCAAAGCGCGTGGGGCTTCCTCTTTTGCGTGGTCGCATTGCCTTTTTCGTACATATTCCTGTTTCGGTACTACCATGCAGGCAAACGTTGGATGAGCAGGTTTCGGTTTGTCTTCCTGTCAAAAAACAAAAAAAATGAATGGTTGTCATTCAGAAAACAAACTTTTGATAATTTAGATAAAATACTAAAAACGAATAATTTACGATGAAAAGAAGAGTAGTTATTACGGGAATGGGTATTTATTCCTGTCTGGGCAAGGACTTGGAAACGGTTCAGACGTCGCTTTACAACGGTACGTCGGGTATCGTCTTCGATGCAGCACGCAAAGAGATGGGCTTTCGATCGGGTTTGACCGGCAATGTGCAGATTCCCGATTTGAAAAACGTGCTCAGCCGCAACCAACGGGTATATATTCCGGAACAAGGCTTGTATGCCTACGTGGCAACAGCCGAAGCGCTTTCCAATGCCAAGCTGACGCAGGATTACATTGACGCTCACGAAATAGGATTGCTCTACGGCAACGACAGCAGCGCAGAAGCGGTAATGAACAGCATCGACATCATGCGGGACAAGAAAAACACCACACTGATTGGCTCCGGCGGCATTTTCAAATCCATGAACTCTACCGTTACCATGAATTTGGCGTGTATATTCAAACTGAAAGGCATCAATCTCACTATTTCAGGCGCTTGCGCAAGCGGTTCTCACGCCATTGGCTTGGGAAGCCTGCTGATACAATGGGGGTTGCAGGATTGCATTGTTTGCGGCGGCGCTCAGGAGGTAAACCCCTACTCTATCGGCAGTTTCGATGGTATCAGCGCGTTCTCTGTTCGCGAAAGCGAGCCAACCAAGGCGTCACGCCCGTTTGACCGCGACCGCGACGGATTGGTTCCGGGTGGCGGCGCGGCTACCGTCATCATCGAAAGTTACGAATCGGCGGTGAAACGCGGTGCGCCCATTCTTGCCGAAGTGTGCGGATACGGATTCTCGTCCAACGGCGACCACATCTCGGTGCCCAATGTGGACGGACCCAGCCGCTCGCTGCAAATGGCTATCCGCGAAGCCGGCATTGACATACGCAAAATAGGCTATGTGAACGCCCACGCCACCTCCACTCCCGTTGGCGACAGCAACGAAGCAAAAGCCATCGCCAACGTATTTGGCGATTACAAACCGGAAGTGACCTCCACCAAATCCATGACAGGACACGAAATGTGGATGGCAGGCGCAAGCGAAGTCGTCTATTCCATGCTGATGATGAAAAACGACTTCATCGCAGCAAATCTCAACTTTGAAAACCCCGATGAAGACTCGGTAAAGTTGAACATCCCGTCAGTGCGCGTCCACAAACATTTTGACACCTTCCTGTCCAATTCCTTCGGATTTGGCGGAACCAATTCTACCTTAGTCATCAAAAATCTTTAATTAATATAAAAATCAGAAGAATGAATAAACAAGAAATCGTCGAAAAAATCAACAATGCCTTGGCAGAAGAATTTGAAATCGAAGTATCCAAAATCACGCCCGACGGCGACATCAAGGAAACGCTCGACTTGGACAGCCTGAGTTTAGTGGATATGGTGGCATTGGTTGAAAATGTTTCCGGTGTGGAAATCAAAGGTACAGATGTAGTTTCGATCAAAACTTTCGAAAACTTGTATAAATTTATTGAAGAAAGATTATAAATTTCATCAAGATGAGATTTACCAAAATGCACGGTGCGGGAAACGATTATGTCTATATTAATTGTTTCGAAGAACAGGTTGAACACCCCGAAGAACTTGCGATACACGTAAGCGACCGCCACAAGGGCATCGGGGCTGACGGTCTGGTGCTGATGATGCCGTCGAGCGCTTGCGATGTCCGCATGAGAATATTCAACGCCGACGGTTCGGAAGCGCAAATGTGTGGAAACGCTTCGCGATGCGTAGGTAAATACGTCTATGAACACGGGCTGACAAGTAAAACAGAACTGACCTTGGAAACGCTTGCAGGCGTGAAGCGGCTTTTGCTGTTCCCCGATAGCGGAAAAGTCCATAAAGTATGTGTGGATATGGGCGAGCCTGTTCTGAAAGCCACAGATATACCGGTAAATCTGCCGATGGAACAGGTAGTGGACTGTCCGGTGCAGTTTCCAACTCAACAATGGAACATCACCTGTGTGTCAATGGGCAACCCTCACGCTGTCATCTTTGTTGACGGCGATGTGAACGGATTCCCGCTCAGGTATGGCGCCGAAATTGAACTACATCCGCTCTTTCCGCAAAGGACAAATGTGGAATTTGTGCAAAGCCTCACACCTACTCATTTGAGAATGAGGGTGTGGGAACGCGGCTCGGGCGAAACGCAAGCCTGCGGCACAGGCGCCTGCGCCGCATTGGTGGCGGCAGTGCTCAACGGCAAAGCCCAAAGACAAGCAGAAATAAGCCTACTGGGAGGCAATCTGAACATCGAATGGCGCGAAAGCAATAACCGCGTCTATATGACCGGCGATGCGGTAAGCGTTTTCAGCGGCGAGATATAGGCAACATCGATCGCTTCCTCAAAACGCTTTCAGCACTTTTGCTTTGTCCTCTTCGTTTTTCACGCGAAGATAACTCCGGTAACTGCTGAAACCTGCCGCCAACACAAGTTCCAGATTGCTGCTTTCCACATAATCGGACGAGAGGCGCAGGCGGTCGAGTTCCTTCAGGCGGCAACGGTTGATACAGCGGCTGAAATTCATCCCATACTCACGGTTAATAAAAGCCGACACATAATTGCGGTTGGTGTGCAGGTCGGCGGCGACGTCGGTGATCCGCAGTTGTGAGTTCAGGTAAGGCTTTTTGTCACGCAGGTAGCGGGCAAAGCGTTTCGGGTCTATCCCGGTAGCGTTGCCTGTCGGAGTTTCATCGTCAGGCACGATGATGACATAATTGTCAGAAAGCAGGTTGTAGCACAGTATCGGATAAATAAACAGGGTAGGCAATACGCCCTGCATTGAAGAGTAGAAGCCCGAAAAAACATCTATATTCAATAACAGCCCTGCAAGCGGCACGGGTATGGTTAGCAGGGTAAGCGCCAGCATTATGGCGAGCCAGTTCAGCGAGGTACGCTGCGTGTCGGCGGAATAATCGGCAATGCTGCGCTTGTAACGGCGTATTCGCAATATGCCAAGAACAGGATACAGGGAGTTATAAACCACAAAGACAAATCTTGTGAGCGAATACAGCGTGGAAAACCAGCAGTTATCTTCGCTACTTCCGCCATAAATCACGACTTCCTGCTGTTCAAAGGGTACAATCAGGTCTGTTACCAGCGAAACCGCTGTCAGCAGGACGGGCAGGACAAAATGCAGGCGGCTGAAACGGTTATTCTGTGTTGTAGCCGTGATGATATGAACAAAACGGTAAATCAGAATCTGGTCGAGCATCAGCGTAAGCAAAAATACGGTAGAGTAGCGGGAAAACGCTTTGGGATTGGTAACCTGCAACACCAAACCCATCCAGCAAAGGGCGGCAACCGAAAAGGTAAGCGACAAGAAAAGCCGTAATTTCCGTTCCTGCCGGTTCTTTTCCGTGTACAGAATATCCAGCAGCGTCATGACCATGCAAACCAGCGCACACACCAGCGGCGCAGAAAATGCCAATGCCTGTATCAGTTCTTTGTTCATTCAATTACGAATTATGAATTCTTTCGCAAAATTACATTAACTTTTTCAGATTTACACAAACAGGAAATTAAAAAAGGTTATTTTGCCGATAATAGGCTATAGTTATCGTTTATCAGTTTATTCAATTATCCGTTTTTCTGTTCGCCCGTTTCTCCGTTTTTCCGCCCCTCTGCGCCGTAGTCCCGCAGGGACGGCACTTTATTAACCGTAGATTTTAATCTACGGACAGGACAGGACAGAGAACCCCTCTGCGCCACAGTCCCGCAGGGACGGCACGTTGTTGTGTCGTCCCTGCGGGACTTGGCTGTAGTCGTCCTCATCACCGTATGCTGAAGCATACGGTTAATAAAGGGCTGTCCCTGCGGGACAAAATGGTTAATGGTGCATTAACTTAGGCGTTAAGACATTTTTAGTATCCTTCAACAGGGAATATTTGCTTGTCCGTAGGACATTCATATCAGTAGAAATAAATCGGAAACTTTAATTGTTAATTTTTACTTCGTAATTGTTTAGCCCTGAAATACTGCCTCAAATCCGCAAATCCTGCTTTTTTAACAAGACCGGCAAGGCTCTTGCCTTTGTTAAAAGGCAATGCCTGCAGGCGTTCGAGTTCTTTCAGCCGGTAACTGTTTACAAAACGGTTGAAATTCACGCCATAGTTTTTATTGATGAAAGCCGATATAACGCTGCGGTTTACATCCATCGCCTCTGCCAAATCTGTAATCTTGAAATTCCCTTGCAGATACGGTTTTTGCTTGTGAAAATAAGCGCCTAACCGTCGCCGCGTCAGTTTTCCCGAATGAAGCCTGCGCCCTCCATTTTCAGGTTCCGCTTCTGTTTCCGTTTCTGCTTTCGGCTCGGAATACACGGCATAAAGGGTATATTTTCGGCGGATAATATGGAAAGTCAGCAGCATATACTGTCCCGATCCTATCAACGCGGTGATAGCGGTATGGATGGACGTGTCTATGCTGTTGCGTGGCAGGAGGACTGCAGTTAAGGATGAAAGCATGAAAGTCAGCGACAGGACAATCAGGAATACGACCCAGCGTCTGGGTTTGCGTGTAAAACTGTTCAAACTGCTCGCCTTGTGATAGTAGCGGACAAGCAGACGGGCTATGCAACTGTAGTACACAGTCATAAAAACGATCCGTAAAAGCGGTTTGGAGGTAAACAGCCGTGAGTAAAGTTCATATTCACCCGGTATGGACAGTTGCCTGCTTTTAACCAGTTCCACATGCACATCGAAAGGAACAAACAGCGACCAAAACAGAAACACCGACCCTATCAGCGCGGGAATGAGCCAGTGCAACCGCGAGAATTGTTCCTCTGTTTCTATCCGAGTCAGGAAACGGATAATGCGGAAAAAGAACACCGGAGCCAAAATGAAACCCGCAAGGCAGGGAATATTCAGAACAACGAACGCTTCAGGGAAAAAGACATAGCAAACAATAGTAAACCAAGCCAGAAATTTCATCAGCAGATACAGGATAAGGATGTTTTTCAACGTCCTTTCCTGCAGCGTCAGACAGTTTTGGCGCGAAAAAGCCGTCAGCATTATACATGTAATGCTTATGAAAACGGGGACAAGCATCGCCAGCATACGCAGGTATAGTTGGAAACTCATACTCTTATTATTTCTTTCATTTCATTCCGCAAAATTAGATAAAAATTTCGATTATATTGTGAAACCTCTACAAGGTTTTAAAGTTTCGGGTTTTGAGTTTAAGGTTTAAAGTTTTGAGTTCGAAACTCGAAACTCAAAACTCGAAACATTCTTGTCGCCCGAATGGGCGGGATTTTCATAACCGCAGGTCATCGACCTGCGGTAGAAGCGCCCTCCGCCAGTCCTGCCTGAAAGGCAGGACATGAATTACTAAAAGACTGAAAAACATGTAATTTACGATTAAAAATCATAATTGGTAGATGTCAAATCGTAATCAATAAGTAAAAAATGTACGATTTGACATATAAAAATGCTTCAAATTACGATTTGACATATAAGATTTTGTTAATTTGTCACCTCAATTGTTTTTTTGTATATTATTTTTGTTGCGAAATAAAAAAATACAATATGAGCATACAATCTGCATACATCCCTTTTTCGCCCTGCTCCGCAGGACAGGTCAAACTGATGTTTACCGGGTTACAGGCTGTGCCCGACAACACGGGCTACATTACCAAAGGATCTTTCTTCCTGCTTGTTGAAATATCCGAATGTGCTGGTATGACTTATTGTCTGACAA
>JAITTD010000291.1 GCA_031287245.1 Bacteroidales bacterium | reverse complement strand
CTGCTTACTGAAAAATCAAAAGGTTAAAAAACAATTATATTTATTTAGTTAAAATCTATTAACGATTTAGTGCATCAATAGTAATTTAATTATTTGAATTGTTAATAATAATATTGAATCCCATCTTAATTTAGATATGTCTTTATCCCTTTCACGAAATCGACGTTAAAACCTTGCGCCTTATCTACCTTCACATCCGACTTCTTCATATTCTCAATTAGAATGGGACGGGTGGTGTATTGACTGTCGATTTTGTTCTCCCGAATCACTACTTCCCGACAACCATCGAGCAAAAATGCGGATTTTTGCCAAGTATAAGTCGGATAGGTATTTGTTTTAATCACCTCGTTGCGAACAAACTGCAATCCTCTTACCGAGCGTGCTCTTACTAAGGGTGCGTCAAATACTTTAAAAACATTATCGCGGATGGATATATTTTTGTGGTAAGGTTCCGTCGTTTCGCTCGTTGGGTGATGGGACGGGCTGACAGTGATTACGGCATCCCCCCATTCCCAGCGGTTGCCGGTTTTATTGCCGGAGGTAAGGCAATCTTCAAACACATTATTTCGTATCTTTACGTTCGTGTTTGCACCCGACTCAAACCAGAAATCTAAATCGCCTTCTATCAAGATAGCCGTACCGGCTGTCCGGAAATAGTTATTTTCAATGACAACATCCTTCGGTGTAGTTACTAAAATTCCACGCGCCCGATGTTTCTTTAATATTTTGCAATTTCGCAACTCTAACGATGCCGACCACGTTTTATTTTCTACAAAATCCTTCACTTTTGTTCCCGCAGGCAGGGCGCTTGTAAAAGTAATCCGATACCCTGTCGGTTGCTTATCTTTATATAAAGGTATGACAGATTCGACTATCCGAACTTCCCCTCTCTGTGCCGTTTCGTAATTCAAGAACCATAGTTCGTCGCCGGGGGCAGTACAATATCCGTCGGTTTTTACTTCAATGGTTTTTGCATCCGTAATATTTTGAATCATCACATTACGTCCGTGCACATTAATAAAATCATCGCCCTGACCGGTATGAGCGCAGTTTTCCACCTTAATTACGCCCTTACAATTTATAAAATGTGAAGCATCGGCTACGATACTAAAAACACGTCCTTTGGCTTCGTTAACCGTCATAGAAGTATTGTCTATCGTGATATTTTCGCTCATTTCACCCAATATGCCGTGACTTAGCGCGTGATAAACGGTTATGTTTTTCAACAATGTATTTTTGCTGCGGCGCACCTGGATGCCGATGGTGTAAGTCCGCGCGTGATTCAGTGCTACGAATGTGCCTTTTTCGGGTTTCATATCCGGTTCTCCCCAAAACCGGACAATGCCATTTCCCAAATCTTCGGCTTTTTGTCTAAATATGCCTCCCAAAGCACCATCCCAGGTTTGAGGAACGATTTCTTTCCGGTCTTTGTCGTACAGATTATTATACGCATCCTCCGCCACCGGCTGTTTCCAACCTTCACCGGTAAACATAATCTGTTCTTTTTCGATAAAATACGGATACTGTTTTTTATCTATTTTTACATCCAAATAATTGTCGGCGGCGTGCACAATTTCTGCTTGGGAAATAAAAGGTCTGTCCCAATCCACCGAGAAATTTCTCAAAACAATATCTTCACAAGAGTCAAGCAAGGCGATTTGTATATTCCCGTGAAAAATAAACTCGGAACCATTGCCTTCAATCGTAACGTTTTTCATCTTTTTCAAATGCAACCCGATTGTCTTTTCAGTTCCGCTATTACACGAGGCGAACCAAAAATCATATCTTCCCTTGGGGAAATCAATCACAACCGGCTCACCCTCTTTACAAGCGTCAATAACCTGTTTGACAGCAGGAACAACATCAGTCCAACTATCCGGCGAGGCGCCGAAATCGGTGATTCGGAGTGTTTTCTGTGCCCCTGCAACTGTACTTGCCGCTGTCCATACTAACAGCAGGCATACAAAAAAATAATATCTGTTTTTCATACGGCAAATATTAATTCGACCCATTATTTATCAATTCTTAATTTTCAATTTAAACGTTTCAATAGCATGATGTCCTATCTTAGTGGAGAAACCGTGTTCGGACGATTGAACGGCTACCGGTTCTTCTTCAATAATATTGGTACGACTGACGGACTGAATATCAGATGAGAAATTAAACGTAGCCTCCGTATCGTTTCCTTCTACGTCGTAACAGCGAAGCACCACAGCATCATCATCCTCACATTTTTTGAGCGTTGAAACTACGATGCCCTTTCCTGTTACGGAACCGAAACTATACTGCTCGGGAAGCGTACCGGCGTGACGGTCGGGAAAACTAACCACCACTTGTAGCGGCTGCTTCGTCTGTGTACCTTGCCGGTAGCCGTTTTTCCAGTTGCCGCTGTGGGTAAACAGTGAAAATCGGTAATGGTGGTCGCCGGCTTGCAGGTAGTAGTTGCCTGCGCCGTGGCAACTTTTCCGGCTTGCCAGCAGGACAGGTTGCAACACCGTATAATCAACAGGTTTGTCGGTCGGGTCGATATAGTCAAACACCGCTACGTCCGAACTGATGGTAAGTCCTGTTTTTCCATCAGATGCCGAAAACCAGTCTTGCACTTCCCTTGGATGAACATTTTTGCAGGGAGTTGTGTAAATCTGGTCGTCTTTGGAATAACCGGCGGCACCCGCTATTTCATCTTTCCCTACTTCCACCACGCCCATTGGCACTTCGTAAGTCACTTTTGCCTGCTTCATATTGATAGGAAAAGCCAAGCGAAATTCCCGCCAGTTCTCGCCGTTGAAACGGTTCAAATCCACTTCCACGTCTATGCGTTTCACGTTTTTATAGAGGACAATCCGCAAGCGCGCTTGTGTTTCCTTCAAGGGTTGAATGGTTTGGAAAACATCCCGCACGGCACCGGTTTCGATGCATTGCCATTGCTGTTTGTAATTACGCAATTGGTCGAAGCCTTCCATGGTGGGTTGCTGCACGTCCGTAAATTCACCGGCACCATTGCCTACCGATTGCATGGTGAATAGTTCGCCGCCCGAGAACTTCTTCGTTTGGAAAAACTCTGTTTTCAGTTCCTTGTCGTATAAACTTTCGATGCCACCATTCCCTAATACCACCTTGTAATACTTGTTTTCGTAAACGGAAGCGGCTGACGGCAGTTGGAAATTACCGGCAGGCTGCGTTCCGTCCGTCAAGTAATAGGTTTTGTAACCCACTGCCGGTACGTTTTCGGCGACAAATACAAACGAAATTACTTCATCCCGATTGCCTGTGTATTGATGCTCGCCGGTCAATTGGTAGGGCACTTCCTTTCCCGATTCATCAATCAACTTGAGATGCGTATTATCCCAACCTTCGACATCCAAGGTGAATGTTACCGGGTCGGTTCTTTCCCACGATAGCGGGTTGAAGACGGTTACGGCGCGTGTATGTTCCCTGTTGAACTTGATTTGGTGAGCAATAGAGGTCAGCGATTCAGTCAATAACTCTTTCCCTTTATCTCTTGCAAATTCAAACTTACTCCGAAAATAGCGGTCGGTGATATCCCCATGATTGCCGCCCCAGCCGTGGTCGGGATAAATGGCTGCTTCCCAAGCATCTGTGAGCGCTTTTGACGGATAGGTGCTGAAACTGTTTTTTAGCAGTGCATCGAAAGTAGCGAACTTTTCGGCTGCCGTCAACAAACGGCTTGCTTCCCGACCTGCTTTCAAGGCACGTTGATGCGTCGGACCGTGAATATACAGCCATACGTTAGGGCGTTCGCCGTGCAACTCGTCAAAGCGCGTTTGCGGATTTTTGCTTAGTTCGTTCAGCGCTCTTGTGGAGGTGGAATATTGGATAAAGGGCAAGCCTTTTTCGTTGCCACCCGCTACGTCCTTATTCCAAGCGGCGATGTATCCGTCCCAGTTCAACGGTTCGGAAAAATCGTATGAAAAGAGAAATATGTAGGATGGCGAGATGTTCCTTTGCTTGTAATAAGTGCCCCATTGATTAAGAATAGCAGAGAAAGCATCGGTACGTTTTTCTTCCGTATCCGCCCCTCGAATGGGACGACCCGAACCTTCATATTGTCCGGGTGTCCAGCCCAATACGGAACTACCATCGGGGCTAAACCATTTGTAGAAACCGGGTTGATGTCGGCTGAACTGGTAATATGGAATACCGGCTTTGGCAAGTATCTGTGGAAATTGAAGTGCCAAGCCGGGAACATCTTCATTCCATGCCGTGAGAAAATCACATCCGGGCAGTGTCTTCTTCAACCATTTTCGCCCGAAATATACCTGACGTATCAACGCTTCGCCGTCGTACATGGACTGGTAGGGTTGTTTATTGGTAGCACCCCAACTTAGACGTCCTTCCATGGTATATTTCAAAATATCGTTGTAACGTTCGGGATGTCGTTCGAGGTATTCCCGCAAGGATAAAGCATCTTCAACGTCGAAACAGAAATCTTTGCTTTCAGCCATTCGCTCCAAAACCGGTGTTATCATGTTTTCGTCGCGGAAGCGAATACACGCTTCAGGCGTATCCATCCATGCGATGTCCTGATGACTGGAATTTAAGATATACAGATTGCCTCCTTTGAAATAGGAGTCGTTTTGCGCCTGTATGTCCGATAGATTGAAGATAAGAACTATCAGGACGGCGATGAATTTCAGTGTGTTTTTCATAATTTTAGTGTATTTATAATTATAATTATTCATAAAGGTACTAATTTTTTCAGATATAAAAACAGATGACCGACATAATTTTTTATGATTATCTGCAATGACAAATAGTTTAATTGTTTAATAATTCAATCCGAATGCCCACAGCGGGATAATATTTTTATATCCGTATTCAATATCGTCTTTTACAATAAAAGCATTTTCCAGACCTGTAATTTGCTCTTGGGTTTTGCTTTTTCCGCCTACTTCAAAAGTGAGGTTGTTGATATTAAAATCGGCTCTACTTGA
>JAITTD010000086.1 GCA_031287245.1 Bacteroidales bacterium | reverse complement strand
AACAGCGGCTGTCCGCGCGCAATAAACGATGTTTGCCAAATGTTTTTTCTATTGATATGAATGTCCTAACGGACAATTCCGTAAGGTTTTGCCTTTTGCTGCAGGACTTGAAAAAATATTACCAATTTTACCCATTGGTAACTAATTTATATAAACTCTATTATTATTAACAATTTAAATAATTAAAATTCGATGAAAAATAGTTTGCTTATTTTGACCACTCTGTTGGTCGTTGCCTGTTCGGAAAATACCGGACTTCCTGTCTATAAAGATGCTTCCAAACCGGTGGAAGCGCGTGTGGCAGATTTGTTGAAGCGTATGACGCTCGAAGAGAAAACAGCCCAGATGCAGGATTTGTTTATGGCGCCGTTGTCAACCGACGACGTGATTGACACTGCCAAAGTTGCCGAGTTAAACGGTATGAGTTATTGCGTACTGATTGGAGAAGGATTGTCAGTAGAAGAAAACGCCCGAAACATCGCTCTGTTCCGGCAGTATATGGACAGCCGCAACCGGCTGGGTATTCCTGTCCTCTGTGCAGCGGAAGCCCTGCATGGACTGATGCAAAAGGGCGCTACCATCTTTCCGCAGGCAATTGCGCTTGGCAGCACCTTCAATCCGGAACTGGTCAATAAAGCCGCTCACACTATAGCAGCCGAATGTAAAGCGGCAGGAATCAATCAGGTACTTTCACCCGACCTCGATTTGGCAAGAGAATTGAGATGGGGTCGTGTAGAGGAAACTTATGGCGAAGACCCTTATTTGGCAGGACGTATGGGCGTTGCTTTTGTCAAGGCTTTTAATGAACACGATATTATTTGTACACCGAAGCATTACGCGGCGCACGGCAGTCCGAGCGGCGGACTTAATTTGGCTTCGGTTGCCGGCGGCAATCACGATTTGTATTCTATTTATCTCAAACCTTTTAGCGATGTCATTCGCGAATGTCAGCCGTACAGTATTATGAATCCTTACAGTTCTTATGACGGTGTGCCTGTTGTTTCTTCCAAAAGATTTATGGACGATATTTTGCGCGGCGATTTGGGTTTCCGCGGCTATGTATCGTCCGACTGGGGTTCGATAGGTATGCTTTACTCGTTTCATAAAACAGCCGCCGATCCGGCTGATGCGGCGCGTCAAGCCGTACTTGCCGGTATTGATTGTGAGGTCGGCGGAGGATGTTACGAACATTTGAATGAATTGGTACATAGCGGACAACTCTCGGAAAGCGACATTGACCGCTGCGTCGAACGAATCCTCAGGGCAAAGTTTGCCATCGGATTGTTCGACAGACCCAATATCCCCGATATGGCGAATCTCAAAAAAGTCATTCATACGCCCGAAGCCGTCCGCTTGTCGTTGGAAGTTGCCCGCGAATCGGCAGTCCTGCTGAAAAACGACAAAGGATTGCTTCCTTTGCAATTAGGCAAAATACATTCCATTGCTGTGATTGGTCCCAACGCCGACCAAATACAGTTCGGCGGTTATTCGTGGACAAACGACAACGCCTTTGGAGTAACGCCTTTGCAGGGGATACAGGCGACAACGGACGGCAAAATAAAAATCAATTACGCCAAAGGATGCGAGATTCATTCGCAGGACAAAAGCGGCATCGCGCAGGCAGTCGACGCTGCGAGAAAGAGCGATGTAGCCGTTTTGTTTGTCGGCGGCAGAAGCAATTGTCCCGGATTGTATGTTCCAACCCCGACCAGCGGAGAAGGTTATGATTTGTCGGATATAACGCTCACTGGCGCACAGGAGGATTTAATAAAGGCGGTCTATGCAACAGGAAAGCCAGTTGTGCTGGTGCTTGTGGCAGGAAAACCCTCGGCAATTCCTTGGGCGAAACAGCATATTCCTGCCATTGTGGTGCAATGGTATGCCGGTGAGCAACAAGGCACTGCGATTGCAGAAATCCTGTTTGGCAAAGTGAACCCATCGGGAAAACTGAATGTATCGTTTCCCCAAAGCACGGGACATCTGCCGGTTTTCTACAATCATTATCCTACGGACAAGGGATATTACAAAAACCCCGGCACGCCGGAGCGCCCCGGACAGGATTATGTATTCTCATCGCCCGACCCTTTGTGGGCTTTCGGCACAGGTTTGAGTTATACCACATTTGAATATAAAAATCTGCGCATAAAGTCGGATGTGCTGACAAAAGATGAAACCATAGACATTGAAGCGGACATCACCAATAGCGGCACGATGGACGGAAAGGAAGTGGTGCAGTTGTATGTACGCGATGAAGTCAGTTCTGTGGTAACGCCCGTCAAAGAATTGAAACGCTTTGAAAAACTGTTTATCAAAGCCGGAGAAACAAAAACCGTCCGCTTTGAACTTCCGGTCGCAGAATTAGCACTGTACAATGCCAAGTTGGAAAAAGTAGTCGAACCCGGCGAATTTACATTGCAAATAGGAACCGCTTCGGACAATATTCTGCTGGAAAAAGTAATTGCAGTAAAGGATTGAAAAACAAATGAATAAATTATGAAAAGTACACTGAAATCTACTGTCGTCCTAATAGTGTTGCTCTTCAATCTATCTTGTACGCAAAAAAGGGCGGCGCTGCCGCTCGAAACGCCTGTTACCTTGAACGGCAACCGTTTTGTTACCCTTTGCATTATGATACGCACTACGCCTTGGGAAGTTTCCAGAGATGTAAAACTCCATCCGCGCGATGAGGTTGATTACCATTCCTTGGAGGACGTACGCGCATTACGGGAAGCTTTTGCTGAGAATAATCCGAACGGACGGCTGACGTGGGGCTTTACGCTGAATGCATTGGAAGACCAGCGGAAAAACTATCGCGAGATTCGTGAGTATGTGGTAGAATGTCAGCAGAAATACGGAGATGAAGTATCCTATTTTCCCGGTTACTTCCCTGCAATGTATTTGCCGCGTGAGCGAATCAATCGCGAGATGTCGGAGGCGATACAGATTATATCCGATTTTGTCGGCAACGGCTATCGTCCGCAATCCATCATTGGCGGTTTCCTGTCGGCGGACAACTTAAAATATCTTGTCGAGACAGAAAATATACATACCGCTCACGCCACCATTTGGAGCCAGCATAACATTGACGGGGGCGGCGCAGACGGCTCGCCATCCTATCCTTTCTACCCTTCTACGGAACACTTTTGCAAACCTGCGCAAGGAGAGAAAGATTTTATTGATTGCGTCAACCTGGACGGATGGACGATGGATTTCATCTGCGCCCGCCGCAGTGGGCATTTGGGGCACGGAATTGAGGGCTATAACAGTCGGCGGGGAGTAGGTCCCATTGAGACGTACGTCGGCTGGGGACACGATTTAGGGCATCGGGAAGTGATGCACACCCAAGCCATTCACTTTGATAAGGGATTGGAACTGAATGGATTTGGATGGGTAACGGATATTTGGGAAGCGCAATTGGTACACGAATTTGGAAAAGAATTTATTTGCGATGCAATGAAAATGTGGGTAACAGACACGAAGAAGCGTTGGAACGATACCCGCTTTATAACGTTTGGCGAGTTCGGCGCACTTTGGAGAAAACAGCACCAAACAAATGATTGGGATTATAAATTTGTGGAACGCGGTTCGGGATTAGGCGATTCTTACAATAACCTTGAAATAAAGTGGTTTATGAACAAGGAATTTCGTTTGGCTTTGTTGCGCGATTGGCATCAAGAAGATTCGCCTGCGTATGTAATTGATTTTACCCGCTATGACCTTGAAGCCAAAGAACCTGCCGACCCTTCGCCCGAAAACCCTGTCAAGGATTGGAGTTTGATAAACGTAATGAATCAAAAGGGATTAAGACCGCAAGATACGCCTAAGTTGCTGAATGAATTAGATAAAAAGGATAGCGATTTAATTCGGAAACATTATCCTGAACTGTTTGACAATTAATAACAAAAGAAAGAGGGACTTCTAAAAATAAACATCGTCATTCCTGCTTCGCAGGAATCTCCTGAAATTTAGGAGATTGCTTCGCTACGCTCGCAATGACGGAGTATGGGGGCGCAATGACGAGTGCGGTGCTATAAACCCCGTCATTGCGAGGGTCGTAGCGGTGGGCATAGCAGGGGCGACCCGAAGCAATCTCGCAATTTTG
Organism: Bacteroidales bacterium; assembly: GCA_031287245.1. Taxonomy (GTDB): domain Bacteria; phylum Bacteroidota; class Bacteroidia; order Bacteroidales; family UBA4181; genus JAIRLS01. The sequence continues at coordinate 653 of JAITTD010000086.1, read as the reverse complement.
TGATAATTTAACAGACCTGCTCCAAATTAAGATGAATTATATATTAGAGTTTATATAGATTAGATTACAACTGCTTGATTATCAACACATAATTTTATCCATTGGCAACTAATTTATATAAACTCTATTATTATTAACAATTTAAATAATTAAAAATCGATGAAAAATATATGTTTATGCAACAGCAAAGCAAATGAGAAGGAGATTGCGGGTCAAGCCCACAATGACGGTTATTTTCATATGAAAAATAATCTTTTATTCATAGCGGCTTGCCTCGTATGCAGTTGCAGCGCAGTTTCGCCTGACGGCGAGAGTCAATATCAAGCATTTGCCCCAGACGGCATACCGTTTGTCGTGGCTGACAGTTTATGGAATGTGGACAGTGTGGGCAATCACCGAGCGGTGGTCTCGGTGAAAGACGCAACGCAAAATGCCGTTGTTGCAACCTTGCCGTGGCGGCGACCGGATATGCGTCCCGAAACCAAGCGGGTGGTGGTGAAAAATGCCGCTACCGGCGAGGATATTAGGAACGTGTGCCTGCTTGAATTTTCAGCGGAAAAAGGCGTGATTGCATTTCAACCGGAATATGGTGCGGGAATTTATTACATTTATTATCTGCCCTACGAATTTAGGACAGGTTATGGGGATGCCCG
>JAITTD010000094.1 GCA_031287245.1 Bacteroidales bacterium | reverse complement strand
ACCGTCAACTCAAAAATTACTTACGGCGATGGCTCAACACAAGAGCAAAGCAGCAAGTATGTGAAAAAAGACGGCAAGTGGAAAATTGCTCTCGGAAAGTAACAGGAAATGCTGACCCGTTGGCGCGGGCTTGTAGTAGAGACGGTGCGCGCACCGTCTCTATTTGCAAACCGTAGAGACGTGGCATGCCGCGTCTCTACAAACGGGACATTGAAAATTTGAAACGCGGGGTTTACAATATGCGAAAAAAAAACGTAATTTTGCCGCAAGTAAAATATATCATGGACAGCAAATTTCAAAACAAATACCGCATACCCTCTGCACGGGCAACCTTTCACGATTACAACGGCGGCGCCTATTTCGTAACAATCTGCACCAAACACCACGCACATTTTTTCGGCGAAATTGTGCATACCCCCGTAGAGACGGTGCGCGCACCGTCTCTACAAGATGAACCGCAAATGCAATTCACCGCAACGGGTAATTTTGCCAACGAAAACCTGCGTGATATTACCGTTCATTATCCCTACGCCGAAATTCCGCTGTGGGTTGTTATGCCCAATCATATTCACGCCATTGTGTTTATTGACGGCGATATTGCCATTTGTAGAGACGGTGCGCGCACCGTCTCACCTGCAAACGCCACACAATCAGGCGGTTCGCGCACCGTCTCGCATGAAAACGCCACACAATCAGACGGTGCGCGCACCGTCTCACATGCAAATGCCATTTCACAATCAGACGGTGCGCGCACCGTCTCTACGGAACGTTGGAAAAACGAAATCGTTAATGAAAAAATGCAGGAAATATCGCGCCACAAAAAATCGTTATCCGTTGCAATCGGCGGTTTCAAATCTGCCGTAACAAAATTTGCCCACGAAAATGATATGGATTTTGCGTGGCAAACACGTTTTCACGACCGAATTATCCGCGACCAAAAAGAAATGAACCTTATTGCCGAATACATTGAACACAATGCTGCGCGGTGGGATATGGATTGTTACAATAAACCCGAAAACCCGTAGAGACGCGGCATGCCGCGTCTCTACAATGAAAATGGCAGATGACAGCAAAAAAAATGAAGAAAAAGAGATGTTTCATTTTTGATTTTAACAGCGAATAACTATTTTTGCGCTTTCTTTTCATAGTAAAAACAACCTATCAAAAAAATAAATATAATGGCAGACAAGCATCTGTTTTCAGAGTTTCCACCAATAAGCACACAACAATGGGAAGATCAAATCACCGTTGACTTGAAGGGTGCCGATTACGAGAAAAAATTGGTATGGCGCACCAACGAAGGAATCAATGTACGCCCGTATTACCGGAGTGAGCATCTCAACGAGTTGGGATACCTTGATGCCACGCCGGGATCGTTCCCCTACGTGCGCGGCAAGCGGCAGGACGCCAATAAATGGGCGGTGCGGCAGGATATATGCGTAAAAGAAGGTCAAGAAAGCAAAGCCAATGCCAAAGCAGTGGATGCGATTGCCAAAGGCGCTGACGAAATCGGTTTCAGCATTTGCCGGAAAGAGCAGTTGCAAGAAGTGAACATGACCGCCTTGCTGGCAGGAATATGCAGCGGCGCTCATCCGGTACATTTTTATACCGGCATCAGCGCACAGCCCGTGCTTGACGCTTTCTTGAAAGACGCCGAAGGCAAACAAAGCGGACGCAAAGGCGTGAAAGGCTCTATCTTCTTCGACCCGCTTGGCAGATTGGCTTACAGCGGAAATTTCTACGGAAAATCAGAATTTCCGGTAGATACTCTTAAAAAGTTGATCGAAACAGTGAAAGATACGAACCATTTTAAAGTGATTGGCGTGGAAGCATCGCATTTTCAGAATGCAGGTGCAACACTCGTACAGGAACTGGCTTATGCACTGAGCGCAGGCAGCGAATACCTTTCGCAACTCACCGATGCAGGCATAAAAGCAGAAGAAATAGCCAAACGCATCCAATTCAAGTTTGCTGTCGGTTCCAACTATTTCATGGAAATAGCCAAATTGCGCGCTGCACGACTGCTGTGGGCAAACCTCGTGAAAGCCTTTGCCCCGCAAGCAACCGACGAAACATATATGACCATACACGGCGAAACAGCCGACTGGAACATCACTGTTTACGATTCTTATGTCAACTTGTTGCGGTCAACCACCGAAGTCATGTCTGCCGCCATCGCCGGCGTGGACTCCATGACGGTGCAAGCGTTTGACAGCGCCTATCGGCATCACGACGCTTTTTCAGAACGTATCGCCCGCAATCAGCAGATCGTTTTGCAAGACGAAGCCTATTTCGGCAAAATTGTTGATCCTTCGGCAGGTTCATATTACATCGAAAACCTGACCGCCTCCATTGCCGACAGCGCATGGAAGCTTTTCCTCGAAATAGAGGACAAAGGCGGATACCTCGCCGCCATGAAAGCCGGAACAATTCAGGCACAAGTGGAAGAAAGCGCTGCAAAACGCCGTGCTGCCATCGCTTCGCGCAAAGAAGTGCTGTTGGGTACAAATCAATATGCCAACCTCAAAGAAGAAATGAAAGACCAGATTGGCGACACCGGCTGTTGCAGCAGGTCTGCCCACAGCGAAAAAATAGCCGGTCCGCTGAAATTTTTCCGCTTGGGAGAATCCTTTGAAGCCTTGCGCCTGCGAACAGAAAACAGCGGACGTCAGCCCAAAGTGTTCCTGCTCACCATTGGCAACTTAGCCATGCGCAAAGCACGCGCCGGGTTTGCCCTGAATTTCTTCTCCGTGGCAGGCTTTGAAATCATTGACAACAATGGCTTTGAAACGGTGGAAGAAGGCATAGCCGCCGCCGTGAAAGCCAAAGCCGACATCATCGTACTTTGCAGCAGCGACGATGAATATCCCGCGCTGGCTCCACAAACAGTGGAAGCCGCCAAAGGCAAGGGTATCCTCGTGCTGGCAGGCTTCCCCAAACCGATTGTGGACGAACTGAAAGCCGCAGGCATCGAACATTTTATCTATGCCGGACAAAATGTTCTCGAAGCCCTGACAGAATACCAAAATTTACTGAAATTATAAACTCAAATAAAGGTGGCGCCTATTAAATAAGGGATGGCTTCATTTCAGTTAGACATCACCAAAGATCATTGTCCGATGACTTTTGTGAAAACAAAGATAGAACTGGCAAAGTTGCAGGAAGGCGACATTCTTGAAGTATTGCTGTCCGAAGGCGAACCGCTGGAAAACGTGCCCCGCACCTCTCAGGAACAGGGATATACGGTGCTGAGCGTTGCCGCAGTAGCGGGAACAACGTATAAAGTGGTCATTCGGAAATGATACAATAGGGATGGCAAAAAAATGACCACTGCTATTGTCAGATGTTTGAAAAGTAGTAATTTTGTGGCTTAATTTTATATAACCCTTTATTGATTGAACATGAAAAATACAGTAATATGTGCGTTTTCCGTCTGTGTCATCCTGTTAATGTCCTGCGGAACGAAAGAAGCAAAGTTTGAACCCCTGTTTAACGGCGTCAATTTTGACGGTTGGGAAACCTACATCGGCGTACCCGATTCGTCAGTGGATGTTCCCGAACTGACACGCGACGAAACGGGGCAATATACCCAGCCTGTGGGAGTAAACAACGACCCGCTGGCAGTGTTTACGGTACAAAACATGGACGGAACGCCTGTTCTCCGTTTCAGCGGACAGATTAACGGCTCGTTTGCCACGCTGAAAGAGTATGGTAACTACCATCTGCGCCTCGAAGTAAAATGGGGCGAAAAGAAATGGGCGCCGCGCGCGGAAAAGCCACGTAATTCCGGCGTGCTTTACCACGGCACAGGCGAGTTTGGAAAAGGCTTGGATGTGTGGAAAATTGCGCACGAATGTCAGGTAATGGAGCACATGTTCGGCGATTCGTACAGAATGGGCGCCACTTATTGCGACATCACAGCAAAACAAACGGAAAACGGCGGCTACATCTTTGACAAAAGTGCTCCCAAAGTCACTTTCGGTCACGACCTGCCCGCCGGACCTATCAGTGCAAAAAATCCCGAAAACGAAAAACCGAATGGAGAATGGAACGTGATAGAAGTGATGTGCTATGAAGGAACAGCCGTCCACATTATCAACGGAACGGTGAACAACGTCATTACCAATTCGCATCTGAAAGTCGATGGCAAAGAGGTTCCGCTTACCAAAGGCGTTATTCAACTGCAATCCGAAGGCGCTGAAATCTTTTATCGCAAAGTGGAAATCCGCCCTATTACCGAGATTCCAAAAGAATACCTGAAATAATTCTTCAAAAAACGCTGTGCAAAGAAAATTTTCACTATCTTTGCACCCGCAAAAAACGATGGCGCGGTAGCTCAGCTGGTTAGAGCGCATGATTCATAATCATGAGGTCTGCGGTTCAATCCCGCATCGCGCTACCATTTTAAACTCAGCACAATTTAATTGACAGTTGACAATTGACAGTGAAAACACAAAGCCTCTATTTTCGGGTCGTAGGGGCGGGATGTTGGTAGAAAATGCCTGCCGTCCCCTTTCAGGGCATTCTGAATCTTGATTATTTGCATCTATCTGTTTTTTTGATTACTTTTGCCAAAAATACATCAACCATGCCTAAAAGACTTTTTCTTTTGGATGCTTACGCACTTATTTACCGTGCGTACTACGCTCTCATCCGCACCCCGATGTTCAACTCGGCAGGATTCAACACGTCCACCATCTTCGGCTTTGTCAATACGCTGGAAGAGGTGCTGAACAAAGAAAAGCCCACGCATATCGCCGTGGCGTTCGACCCGCCTGCCCCCACCTTTCGACACAAGTTATATCCCGAATACAAGGCGCAGCGCGAGGATACGCCGGAGGAAATCCGTAAATCCGTGCCGCGCATCCGCGAGATCATTGAGGCTTACCACATTCCGATAGTGGAATATAACGGTTACGAAGCCGACGACGTGATCGGCACCCTTGCCAAAAAAGCCGCTGCACAGGGTTTTGATGTCTATATGATGACGCCCGACAAGGATTATGCGCAGTTGGTGACCGACCATGTCTTCATGTACAAGCCTGCACGGTCGGGCAAGGACATGGAAGTGCTCGATGTGGCGAAAGTGTGTGAACAGTACAAAGTGAAGTCGCCTGCGCAGTTCTTGGATTTGTTGGCGATTATGGGTGACAAATCGGACAATGTACCCGGCGTAAAGGGCATCGGTGAGGTGGGCGCTGTCAAGTTGATGGAGGAATTTGGCTCGGTGGACAATCTATTGGCAAACATCGAATCGGTGAAAGGTAGCAACAGGGACAAAATCATTGAACACCGCGACGAACTGCTGCTGTCCCGCACATTGGTCACTATCCACACAGAGGTGCCCGTTGAGTTTTCGGAAGAGAATTTTGCCGTCAAAACGCACGATACGGCTCGATTGAAAGAACTTTTCAAGGAATTCAATTTCCGCACCTTGTTCAACCGGCTTGAAACGCGAACTGCTGCATCTGTTTCGCAACAGTTGAGCCTTTTCGACACATCCGTACCGGCAGCAAGCGCATCCGCACCCGCAGAGCGTTTCTACCAAAACATAGACAGCGTGCCACACCAGTATCATGTAGCCGACACGCCCGAAAAACGGCAGGAACTGGTCAGCCTGCTGCAATCGCAACCCTCTTTTTGTTTCGACACGGAAACCACAGGATTGAAAACCTTCAACAACGATTTGGTCGGGATTTCCTTTGCTGTACAGCCTCATGAGGCTTGGTATGTGCCTGTTCCGGCGGACGGGCAGCCGATAGTTACCGAGTTGAAAGGGCTTTTTGAAAACCCAGCCATACAAAAAACCGGTCAGAACATGAAATTCGACATCCTTGTACTGAAACAGTACGGCGTGGAGATACAGGGGGCGCTGTTTGACACTATGCTGGCGCATTACCTCATACAGCCGGAACAGCGGCACAACATGACCTATCTGGCGGAGAAATACTTGGATTACGCGCCGGTGGAGATTGAAACCCTTATCGGGAAAAACGGAAAGGGACAGGGAAATATGCGGGATGTGCCTGTGGAGCGCATTTCAAAATATGCCGCCGAGGACGCCGATGTAACCCTGCAGTTGCAGCAGAAACTTTTACCCGAATTGCAGAAATACGGCATGAAAGAACTCGCCATCACGGTGGAAATGCCCTTAACCCGCGTGCTGGCAGACATGGAAGCCTCAGGCGTAAAGATTGACGTGGCTGCGATGGCTGAATCGGGGCAAACGCTCATGGCAGACATCAGCACGCTGGAAGAAGAAATTTATGCGATGGCAGGCGTTCACTTCAATATCGGATCGCCAAAACAGTTGGGCGACATACTTTTCGTAAAATTAGGCATCAACAAAGGCGATCGCACGAAAAAAACCAAGACCAAACAGTTCTCCACCAACGAGGAAGTGCTGTCAGCCCTGATTGACAAGCATCCTGTCGTTGCCAAAATTTTGGAATACAGGGGGTTGAAGAAGCTGCTTTCCACCTACGTGGAAGCCCTTCCCAAACTGATTAACCCCCGCACGGGACGGATACATACCTCGTTCAATCAGGCTGTTACTTCCACCGGACGGCTCTCGTCCACCGATCCCAACCTGCAAAACATTCCCATTCGCGAAGAGCGTGGGCGCGAGATACGCAAAGCCTTTATCCCAAGAGACGAACAGCACCTGCTCCTCTCTGCGGACTATTCGCAAATAGAACTTCGGCTGATGGCACACATCAGCGCCGACCCACACATGATGGAGGCTTTCCGCAACAGCGCAGATATTCACGCGGCTACGGCGGCGAAGATTTACAACATTCCCCTTGCAGAAGTCACTTCCGATATGCGCCGCAAAGCCAAGACAGCCAATTTCGGTATTATTTACGGCATTTCCGGATTTGGTTTGTCGCAACGCTTGGGAATACCACGTGCAGAAGCGCAGGAACTCATATCCGGCTATTTTGACGCCTATCCGGGTGTAAGACAGTACATGAACGAGGCTGTCAATCAGGCTCGCCAGCAGGGATATGTAGCCACACTGATGGGACGGCGCCGCTACCTGCCCGACATTATGTCTGCCAACGCCGTAGTGCGGGGCATGGCAGAGCGCAATGCCATCAACGCACCCATTCAAGGCTCTGCGGCAGACATCATCAAACTGGCTATGATCCGCATTTACGATGCCTTTGCCGCGCAACACCTGCAATCGAAGATGATTCTGCAAGTGCATGACGAACTGGTGTTCGACGTCTTTCAACCCGAACTCGAAACGGTGAAAACCATTGTGCGCCAAGAGATGGAACAGGCATACCCGCTGTCTATACCGCTCACGGTGGAAATTGGCACAGGCAACAACTGGCTGGAAGCGCATTGAAAGCAAATTCCCGCCGGGAAAACAGATCAATAAAAAACAGTTTTTTGCCCATGCTTGGAAATATCCGAATTTTCATCTAATTTTGCACCTCGAAAATTAAATGTAATTCATGCCGGAAATAAGAAATATCGCCATCATAGCGCACGTTGACCACGGAAAGACCACATTAGTAGATAATCTCATCAAGTTGGGTAAGTTGTTCAGGGACAATGAAAACCCCGGCGAACTCATCATGGACAGTAATGATTTGGAACGCGAACGTGGTATCACCATTCTGGCGAAAAACGTTTCGGTTGAGTATCAAGGAATTAAAATCAACATCATAGACACTCCCGGTCACGCCGATTTCGGAGGTGAAGTAGAGCGTGTGCTCAACATGGCAGATGGCGTACTGCTGCTGGTGGACGCTTTCGAGGGCACCATGCCGCAAACTCGTTTCGTTTTGCAGAAGGCGCTCGGCTTGGGAAAAAAGCCAATTCTGGTCATCAACAAGGTGGACAAGCCCAACTGTCGCCCGGACGAGGTGCAGGAAGAGGTATTCGATATGATGTTCCACCTCAACGCCACCGAAGACCAGTTGGATTTCGTGACACTGTACGGCTCTGCCAAGCAGGGTTGGATGTCCACCGACTGGCGCAAGCCCACCACCGACATCACCGCCCTGTGCGACGCCATCATAGAACATATCCCCGCGCCGATTGCGCTGGAAGGAACGCCGCAAATGCTTATTACCTCGCTCGAATATTCCAGTTACGTGGGACGCATCGCCGTAGGAAAGCTGCATCGCGGCACACTGACGGAAGGACAGAACATCACATTGGTGAAACGCGATGGTAGCCTCGTCCGCTCAAAAATAAAAGAACTGCTCACCTTCGAGGGACTGAACAAGAAAAGAACGGCATCGGTCAGTTCGGGCGACATTTGCGCCTTGGTGGGTGTGGAAAATTTCGGCATTGGCGATACCGTCGCCGATTTTGAAAATCCCGAAGGCTTGGAAACCATTGCCATTGACGAGCCTACCATGAGTATGCTGTTCACCATCAACAACTCGCCTTTTTTCGGCAGGGACGGCAAATTCGTTACTTCCCGCCACATCAGGGAGCGCTTGGAGAAGGAATTGGAGAAAAATGTCGCGTTGCGTGTGGAACCCGGCGACACAGCAGACTCATTCATCGTGTTTGGACGCGGAATCCTGCATCTGTCGGTGCTGATAGAAACCATGCGCCGCGAAGGCTACGAATTGCAGGTGGGACAACCGAAAGTCATCATCAAAGACGTGAACGGCACGAAATGCGAGCCAATAGAAGAATTGACCGTGGACGTGCCCGAAGAGTCGTCCGGCAAAATCATAGAAATGGTATCGCGCCGCAGAGGCGATATGCTGAAAATGGAAACCAAAGGCGACCGCATTCATCTCGAATTTAACATTCCGTCGCGAGGCATCATCGGGCTTCGTAATCTGGCGCTTACCGCCACAGCAGGCGAGGCGGTGATGACACACCGTTTTGTCGAATTTGCACCCTTGCGCGGCGACATCGAAAAACGCATCAACGGCTCGCTGATTTCCATCGAAACAGGCATGGCAATTGCATACGCCCTGGACAAACTGCAAGACCGCGGGCATTTTTTCGTTGATCCGTTTGAAGAAATTTATGAAGGTCAGGTAGTAGGCGAGAACAACCGCGCCGGCGACATCGGTTTGAACATCACTAAAACCAAAAAACTCACCAATATGAGGGCGTCCGGCACGGACGAAAAAACGCATATTGCGCCAGCCATCAAATTTTCACTTGAAGAGGCGCTCGAATACATTCAGGAAGACGAATACGTGGAAATAACCCCTCAGTCTATTCGCCTGCGTAAAATTTTGCTGACTGAAACAGAGCGAAAACGCCAAGTGAGCAAGTAAAGCATGGATATTCTCACACATACAGTAACAGGTTTAACCATCGGAAGCATCGTTGTTAATTTGTTGCCCTCGCACCAACCTGTGAAGAAAAATTTGTCGGTTTTGCTGTTTGGAATGTTGGGCGGCGCATTTCCCGATATTGACGCTGTCAGCCTTTGGAGCGGCTTCGATGCCCATTTTGGCAAATGGTTTGCTCATTCAGGAAAGGAAATATATTCCGGTCAATGGTGGTATTCGCATCATGGTTTTTTCCATTCTGTGGTTGCTGCTGCGCTTGCAGGATTTCTTTCCGGTTGGCTGATTTACGCCGTGCGAAGGCTTTTCAGACGTGAAAAAACATTTTACAATTTTTGGAAAACTTATCACTGTCCCGTATTTTACACCTTTGTATTAGCCGCTTTTGCTCATCTTGTGTGCGATTGCGTCACACCCGCTTCGACTTGGGGCGGTGTGAGAATGTGGGCGCCCCTGCCGGTATATATCGGCGGCTGGGGCAACGTATGGTGGTGGAACAATTATGATATTTTTCTGATTGTGACAGGTTGTTTTTTATTGAATCTCATCTGGATGGGCGCCTGCGCACTGTCCAAAAGGCATACGGCAACACTTCCGTTGATATTTGCCTTTACTGCTTTCGTATTCATATCCGTGCAGGTACACAACCGGCAAATCGACTATGCGTATGAAGGCGCAGCCACCAATTATCAACAGATGGAAAAGTCCTCAAAAAAAGAACAGGAACGAATACTGGGAAAGACCATCTATCGCTGTATGGAAAAGTTTGACCGCCGGTTGCCGTTTTATTTTTAAATTAAATGAAACCGTTGAATTTTTTCTTGTCATGTACTTGGATTTCTCAAAATTTTCATATAATTTTGTAGCCAACTAAATAAGTAGCGGGAAATTGAAAACTTGTGTCACATACTGTTTGCTGATTGCCTGCGCCTTGACCGCTTGCAGCAAGTACGGGTTATCGTCCGACCCGGCGTTTCGACTGGCTTTTTCGGTGGATACCGTGCGGTTTGACACTGTTTTCACCACTTACGGCTCGGCCACGCATCGGTTGATGGTGTACAATCCCAATCAACAAGCGGTACGCACCCGTATCAGTTACCCCCAAAGTGCGTCCACCGCGTTCCGGCTCAATGTGGACGGTAAACCGCTCGCCGAGGCTTGTGAAGTGGAAATTGCAGGCAAGGACAGTATGTTTGTGTTTGTGGAAGTGACAGTAAACCCGCAAAACAGCGAATTGCCGGTATGGGTGCTGGATTCTGTGCTGTTTGAAACCAACACCAATCTTCAACGGGTCTATTTGGAAGCATACGGACAGGATGTGTGGCTGTATCGTAACGATACCATCCAAGGCAGGACGTGGCAAGGTGCGAAACCCTTTCTGATTGAGGGTTTATTAGTGATAGACACCCTGCAAACCTTGCATATAGGCGAAGGAGTAAGAATATTCCTGAGGCAGGGCGCCAATATTTGCATCAAAGGTTCGCTGATAGCCGAAGGAAGCGCAGAGCAGCCCATCGTGTTTTCCGGCAGCCGATTGGAAAGCGATTACCGCTATATTCCGGGACAGTGGGGAAGCCTGCGTTTTGCTACTGCCAGCCGCGACAATCTGCTGAGGCATGTTGAAATTCGTGATGGCACCAATGGTTTGCTTTTCGGCAATCCCGAGGCGGAAAACACGCCGTTCATCCGGTTGGATGCGGTTGCTGTACACGATATGTCCTACTCGGGACTGATGGCTTTTGCTTCCGATATAGAAGCAACCAATGTCCTTGTTGCCAACTGCAATTACTACACGGTGGGGCTTTTTTGCGGAGGCACAGCCCGGTTTACCCACTGCACGCTCGCCAACAACTATTCTTCCAACATCAGACGCAAAGGAATGTCTGTGCTCACAGTGGATACGGAATATCAGGGACACACCAATGCCCTCCCTGCCATGGCAAATTTTTACAACAGCATCATTTACGGCACCATGAGCGAAGAATTATTTCTTGGAAAAAATACCGCCTGTTCGTTCAGCTATTGCATGTTGAAAACCGAATTGGACGCCTTTCATAGCAGTTTTGCCGATGTATTTATCAATAAAAACCCGCTGTTTTTTTCGCCGGAAAAGGAAAACTTCCGTTTGAACAGCCACTCCCCCGCCTGCAATGCCGGCAACCCGAATTTTGCAGCCACCACGCCAACCGACATGGACGGAAACAGCCGAACAGCCGACAAAGCCCCTGATCTGGGTGCATGGGAATACAGGTAAAATACTGCTTTCATTCAGTAAAAATTGGCAATGCTTTTTACCCTCAATCACACCGGTTTAGAAAACGACTTGTCCGAATGGATCATCCGTTTATCCAATGCAGCGGCAATGTTCCGCACAAAGAGTGTCCCTTGCGGAGTAATTTGCATCTGTTTTTCGTCGAATGTTAGAATACCGTCGTCTGCAAAAGTATGAAAAAGTGCGGAATTATACGCTGTTGCTTGTTTGATTTTTTCTACGGAAATGGAAAGTCTGTCCGATAATTCCTGCCAATTCAGGCTGTAATTGCACATCAAGGTTTCGATTACTGCGCGGACAATTCGGTCTTCTTCGTTCAAACGGTAGCCTTTTACGGTGGCAAAACCGGTTTCTATTTTTTCGATGTAATCTTCAATATTTTTGCTGTTTTGAGCGTAGGCGCCCGAAAGTTGACTGATCGCCGTAACCCCGAAAGCATATACCTGACCGGTGGTGCGGCGGGTGCAATAACCCTGAAAATTGCGGTGTAATTGTCCGTTTTGTAAGGCGGCATATAATTCGTCGGTTGCCTTCACAAAGTGGTCTAAACCAATGGATTGATAGCCTGCTTGTTGCAGGATTTCTTTTGCCGTTTCGTACATTCGGCTTTTTTCTTCCTTGGCGGGAAGTCCGTTTTTTTCCAACACCAACTGCCGTTGATTGACCCAGGGGACGTGTGCGTAAGAAAAAGTAACCAATCGGTCGGGTTGCAGTTCAATGGCGCGGGCAACTGTTTTCGCAAAACTTTTCCCGGTTTGCAACGGTAAGCCGTAAAGCAAATCCAGATTGATTCCTGCGTTTTTTTGCCGCAAAATCCGAATAATATTTTCCACAGGCAATAGCGAAGGGCGACGGTTGACGGCTTTCAACACTTTTTCATCAAAATCCTGTATGCCGAGACTGAAACGGTTAAATCCGGCTTCTGTCAGCGATTGCCAGTAATTTTCGTCCAAATAACCCGGATGACATTCGATGGCAATTTCGGGCTGGTCAATGCAAGAAAAAGCGGAAAGCAAATGGTCGTTCAATTCTTTCAACGCGCTTGCCGGAAGAACAGTCGGCGTACCACCGCCGTAATGTATCTGTGCCACAGGTCGATGTGTATCCAACAATTTCGTCGTTTTTTCAATTTCCTGATGCACCGCCTCAACGTAACGGTCAATCTTTTCCGGTTTCATCATGGCGAAAGAATTGCATCCGCAATAATGGCAGAGATGGCGGCAAAAAGGAATATGGATATAAAAGGAAATGCGCGGCTCCCCAATCCAATTGGATTCTACCACAGCATTTTCGTAATCTTTTGCCGTAAAAGATTCCTCGAAATAGTTTGCCGGCGGATAACTGGTGTATCGCGGCACGGGGATGTTATATTTTGCTATTAATTCACTGGCTGTCATTGGAATTACGAATTAAAAATTACGAATTACGGGATCTCATTGGAATTACGAATTAAAAATTACGAATTACGGGATTTCATTGTTATTTGGATTTTTCCTAAAATTTTACATATTTCATTGGTATCGTTGAGCATGCTATCGGCTTGTTCTTGCCGAAAGTAACTTTAACAAAGTTTCTCTTGCTTCTTTATAGGAAATGCAAAGTTTTGACAAGAAATCTTTATCGGACTGTCCGCCAATTGATTCTTCAATATTTGCGCCTATTGAAGTGCCACATCGAAGCAATTGTTTTGACATCACAAATTCTTTCTTTTCCTCGCTCAAATATTTATACAAATTCACTATTCGTATGGCAAAAGCGAATGCTTTTTCTTGAATAATGTTCTCAGATTTCATTTGGCTCTTATATTATCGTAATTCGTAATTTTTAATTATTTCCTGAACGCTATCAATACATAAACGAGCGAAGCCAATGCCAGCCCAAATTCAAAGAGAAACAGTCCGCTGTATCCTGTTTTGTCGGCAACGTGTCCGCTGAGCGCTGCAATACAGATGCCGCTGAACTGGGCAATGACCGTTTGAATGGTAAAATCGGTACCTTCCCGTCCTTTGCGGACACTGTCCATCGCAATGGTATAAACCACAACGGTTGCCATTCCGTAACTTCCCCACAACAAGAGGATTCCGACGTACAATAACTGTATTTCGGGGTGCGGCGTCAGAGAAATAAAATAGAAATAGAAAGTGGTAAAAAGAATCAGGATGGCAAACAAAATGCGAGAATGGTAACGTCCGATTTTCCGAATGACAAATCCTGCCGCAAAAGAGGCTACTAATCCGGTGGCAGTTCCAAAAAAACCGCTCATTTTGCCGATCTCTTTGATGTCATAACCCAAATCCACCAAATAAGGGCGCATCATGGCTAAAGTGCCAATCATGGCGGAATAATACAAAAGCAGGAAGCCGATTTGTTTCCCGATGCCGCGTTGGGTGAAGAAATGCAGAATGTCGCGCATATTTGCCCGTTTCACCGGTTCGGTTTCGCGTTGAATGGACAAGGTTTTATTGAAAAACAAGGGCAACAAAGCGACAACGACAAAGAGCGCCAGAAAAGGGAGCAGACTGTTCCAGCCAATCTGTTTGAACAACAGCAACAGCAGACCGCCGCCAATCATTGCACCGCCAAAACTGCCCATTGCCTGCATACTGTTCACCAAACTCTTTTCCTGTTTTTTGAACGAAAGCACGGCTAAGGCATCCGTAGCAATATCCTGCGTGGCAGAAGCCACAAAAGAGATGATGATGAGTGTAAGTATGGTGGAAAAGTGGGTATTCACATTCAGAAACGCCACCGAAAAGATGATAACGGCATAGACCCATTCCGAAGAGAATATCCACCGCTTATAGTCATTGACAGTGACGGAATAGCGGTCAATAACGGGCGACCAAAGAAATTTCAATATCCATGGGAGTTTGATAAGTTGCAAGAAACCGATGGAAGTCAGGGTAAAATTTTCCTGCCGCATCAATACCGGAATCACCGTTGAGAAGAAACTCATCGGAATCGTTTGTGCAATGTATAAGCAAAAGAAGGTGAATGCGTTTTTTTTGTTCATGCGTTGAATTACTATTATGTCATTAAATGGTTATTTGCATTCATCTTGTCCGACGGCTGTCGCCATTGATGATGGTATGTGTTGTTTTACTGAACATTCCCTATTTTTTATTTTTGCAAAAATACATTTTTTTTGAAAAACGCTTGTGATTTTTTTCTATTTCAATTTTAAAGTAATGCTTGCCCCGATTGTAAAAGGCTTCCCTTTCTGGGCAAAACCCTCTCTGCCGAGTGGAAAATAATACGCGCTGTATTCCGCGTTGGCGATATTTTTTGCCCACACCGAAAGGGTTGCAATTCCTTTTGACACAGCTATTTTGCCGTTTAGCAGTCCGTAGTAAGGGTGGGAAACGGCATTGTCTTCGCCCCAATAAATGCGCCCTGTCCCGTTGTAGTTGAGGTTGAGCGTCAGCCGGTCTATTTTTGTGCTTTTCAGTGGAATTTGATAATCGCCACCGACGACAAAAGTTTGGGACGGCACAAAAGGCAGATATTTCCCCGCATAATCGAGCGTTGCGCTGCGGCGATATTCCTTGAATGTAGCCAGCGTATAACCCCAATTGGTATAAAGTGCCAAACCGTTGAAAACAGTGCCTTGCAGACTGATTTCTGCACCTTTGCTTTCCGAACGTCCGGCATTGGTAAGCATTTGCCCCCTTCCGCTCGGAAGCGGCTGGTAGATTTGCTGGTTTTTCCAATCAATGTAGAAAAGACACAGATCGGCTTTCAGACGACCATCCCAAAAGGATAATTTGCTGCCGAGTTCGTAATTCCAACTGTATTCAGGCTCAAAAGAGCGGTCTTTGTCCTGCTCAAAGGAAGAATTGAATCCTCCTGTCTTATATCCCTTGGTTACAGACGCATATAGCATTTGCGAATTTGGAAACCTGTATTGCAAAGCCACTTTTGGCGTCAGTTGACTGAAATGCAATTGGCTAAAAAACGGCGCTGCCGGATTCGTATTTCCATTGGTATGAAACAGGGTATCAGCCGAATAATCGTTGGACGATTGTTCGTAATCATAACGTAATCCTGCCGTTAGCGACAAACCATCTGTCAATAAGTCATTTATCACCGATTGATGATAAAGCGAAACGCCCGATGCAGGGATGTCATACCATTTTTCGGTGGTATAGTTCGGTATTTTCATATCCAAAAGCACCTCATTATTAATGGTTTGATGAAAGGCGAATACGCCAAAAAGCCATTTGTATCGACCGTTGGTTACGGATTTGATATTGACCTCTTGCGAAAACGTTGATTGTTGCTGATTTTGTATGGCAAAATAGGTGTTGGCAGCGCTAAAATCCTGATCAACACCCTGTTTGTCAGAAAGATACTGAAAAGCCGTTTGACTGTTGATGCTAAACCGTTCGGCAGTGTACGTCAAACTGGCGCCGGAGGACGAAATGCGGCGTTTGTACGAACTGTAATCGTTGTAATTGACGGCGCCTGTTTTTCCCGTTGCGGCGTCCACCAAGGCATAAGGATAGCCGCCCTGGTCCAAATAGTCGAAACTTTGCATCACTTTCAGGCTGAGATGGGGATTTATCTGCCATTCCAAACGGATCCGACCGCTACCGGAATCAGCATTATCCGCCTTGTCTCCGGTGTATTGATTAGTAAAATAGCCGTCGGAATGGCTGTAATTGGCTGAAACAGAATATCCGAACGAGTCTTTTATTTTTCCGTAGTGCGCCACGCTTCCGCCCAGATGGGTATAATTGCCGGCAGAAGCGGTAATCAGCGTTTCCTGATGCTGCAAGGGCGATTTGGTATGCACGTTGATGAGACCGCCCATGGTATTGCGCCCGTAGAGCGAGCCTTGTGGACCTCGCAACACTTCCATTGATTCAATTTCGTTCATGTCGAAGTCAAAAGCCGATTTCTCAAAATAAGGAATCCCGTCTACATACAAACCAATGGAAGGCGAATTGATTTTAGACCCGATGCCCCGTATATACACCGGCGAAGTGAGTTTGGAACCGTAATCAGGGATAAACAGATTGGGCACCAACGAACTGAGATCTTTAACACTGCTGACATTGCGATTTTCGATGCTTATCCTGTTGATAGTGGTAGCCGAAATCGGTTGTGTACGAAAATTTTGGTCGTACTTAAACGACCGCACTACCACCTCGTCCAGCACCACTTCTTTGATTTGAACCGTATCAGATTCTTCGGCAAAGATATTGAAACAGAGCAGAATGTTTGCGAAAGCGAGAATATATTTTTCCAACAAAAATATTTTTTTGAACATAAAATTCAATTGCGAATTAAAAAATTACGATTTTGGGGCTTTTTTGACATAATATCTGCAAATCAGCATCAATTTGGGCTAATGTGCGGATAGCATTGTCCTATTTGTGCGGATAGCGTTATCACTATCATATTAAACGTTAGGCGGCGGGCGTGAGAAAAAGGAAGGTTGGAAAATAGACTTGACCGCTGGCACAGAAGTATATGCAACGGGAAGGGCTTGTATGTCAGGAGGCGTGAACCACTCGTTGACGGAAAATGTGTAGGCATCCGCCTGTTGGGCAGTTGTTGCCCCATACACAGCACACGACGCACATTGTACGGGTTTCTGCTCTACGATAAGGACGTTTTCAGTTTGTTTTGCGCACACCGGATCCTGTTCATGCTTGCTAATAACCATGAATAGCAGATTGGCAACATAAAACACTGCCGGAATCAGATACAGAAAAGATGGCATCGTACTGAAAAACATCTCTAATTTAAGGGACTTCAAAATATTTTTGGCACTTTGAGCATCAAAGTGTGCCAGAAGTCTGTTGCAAAAGTACAATTAATTTTTGAAATGGCAATATTTTTTGCATGTTTTTCAACGACCGGCAGACACATCGCCATTAAATCTCCGATGTACGCCGGATTACCTCTTTGATGAGTTTTTCCTCGTCATCTCTCATTTTATACGCACCAAGCAAAAACGGGATGGTTAGTCCGGTCTTAAAGATCTCTGCTTTTTGAAATTTCTCAATCAATTCATACCAAAAATTCTTGTTTTCCATTTGTTTGTTTATTAATTATTTTACAATTTGTCATATAATTTTTTTAGCCGTTCATCCATTTCTGTGTCTTTGGAGTATTTATATGCTAACCGAACGTCATTTTGTGCATCGGCAAGATTGTTGAGTTTGATATTGACGTATGCCCTGAATTCATAAAAATGAGGATCTTCCTTGAAATCATCGCCGGATGCTAAGCCTTTATCCAAATCTGCTTTTGCTTTTGCATATTCATCGGTTGACCAATATGCACGTGCCCGATAATAGTAATAATCAGGCTGGTCGGGCACAAGATTGATGGCAGATGAAATGTCTTTTATTGCGTTGTCGTAGCGTTTTTGAAAACTGTACACCCTGGCACGATTCAAATATCCTAATACGTCAATCGGATTCTTGTCAATGGCTTCCGTAAAATAATCGAGCGCATCGCTGTTGTTGTCCATTTGATAGGAAATGACGCCCAAAGCATTCAACGTCAACGCATCCGAAGGGTTGACATTGATTACAGACTGTAACTGTTGAAGGGATTCCGCGAAATTCCCGTTTTTGGTGGCTGACCACAATGCGTAGTCCCGCAAATAACGGTTTTTATCTATCGAAAGTGGCTTTTTATAGTGTTCCAAGTCAATATCTGTAAAACTGTCGAATCTTGCGGTGAGACTGGTGAAACTGGGGATCTCACGTTCCCATATCACGTCAATGTTTTTCAAATCCTTTTTGATGGCTGGGAAAAACACTTTGAATCGGATGGATTTTGTCAATTTTATGGATTCTGCTTCTTTCTTGCTTGTGCTTAGTGTTGAAGATGTTAAATAGTATTTTTGCTGTGTTTCTTTGTCTTCGATAAAAAACTTTTCGCCGAATTTGCACCATAAATGCGACTCGCCGGACAAGAGTTGCAAATTGGTATAGGTCATATACAGCGTTGTGACGGTATTGGATAACTCAATGGCATTCAATACCATTGTGGACTTTCTCTCGTCCGGTATGTTCAGCACGATGAAATTCTTTCTGTTGAATTTCGGGTTGTTTTTCTTAAATTCATCCTTGTCCAATTGTGCAATGACTTCCTTATTGATGACAACGCCGAAATTCAAGTTTTCAGCATCGTTGCGTTTGAAACTGGTGACAGCAAAGACCTTGCCGCTCTCGTCCATAATGGGGCTTCCGCTGCTTCCCGGCGACACGGGCGCTGTGATTTGCACTATTTCATTGTTTTGGCGGTAGGAAGAAATGATTCCATCGGACACTGAACTCTCGTATCCACGCGGACTGCTGATGCAGAACACTCGTGTCCCCTTTAATGGATTGCTCTTTGCTATTTTCAAGGTCGAAAATTTCTTTTGCTGTTCATTTTTGATGGAAAATACCAGCAAATCCTTTTGCGAAGAGGCATATAGCACTGAATCTATTTCATACTCAGCCTCATCGCTTGTTTTGATGATGGCTTTCACCGACTTGTTCAGCACATGATAATTGGTGATGCCGATGCCTTCCTCCTCAATGAAAAAGCCCGAACCAGAACCGTTGGGCGAGCCAAACTCATCGTACATATAAATAACAAAGGACGCATGCTCTGTTTTTTGAACAATATCCAGTAATGAAGTGGTGCACGAAACGCATCCTAAGATGCTTGCGATTACAAAAATAAGATTATTTTTCATGATAAACGTTTACTTTTTTGGTTAATGCCGGTTTAAACAAAAAATAGTCACAATACATGCTCTGATTGCTTGTCTTGACATCACTTTCTGGTTTTATTTTTTTACCATCAGGAACCGTAATCACAGTTGTTCTATTTTTATTGTATAATACACCGGATTCACTTGAATAATAGGCATTGCCTGAATCTACACTGATATTGGTTAAACCGCGACAATCAGCAAACGCCCAGTCTCCGATACTTGTCACCGAATTGGGAATGGTCACAGAGGTTAAACCGCTACAATCATAAAACGCACTGTCTCCAATACTTTTCACCGAATTGGGAATGGTCACTGAGGTTAAACCGCTACAATCATAAAACGCATAGTCTCCAATACTTGTCACCGAATTGGGAATGGCATAATTCCCTGTTTTACCTGCCGCAGGACAAGTAATCAAAGTTGTTTTAGTGTTATTGAACAATACACCGGATTCGATTGAATAATAGGCATTGCCTGAATCTACACTGATATTGGTTAAGCCGTAACAAGCAATAAACGCCCTGTCTCCGATACTTGTTATCGAATTGGGAATGGTAATCGAAATTAAGTTTCTACAATTACCAAATGCCCAATCACCAATACTTGTTACTGAATTGGGAATGGTCACGGAGGTTAAATCGCTACAACCATTAAACGCATCGTTTCCGATACTTGTTAAACCGGATGGCAGTACAAGTGTCTTGATGTATGAGCCATAGCCATGAGAAGCATAAGCATTCCAAGGAGCCGAAGAATACGAATAATCCGTCATATCGCCTGTTCCGCTTATGGTAAGGGTGTAATCCGGTAAAGTGCCGGTGAGTGTCCACGTGAGGTTGGCGCCGCACGAGCCGGAGGCTACAGTTTGGGCAGAGAGGGTGGTGGTGGAAAAGAGGAGAAGGAGGAGAAGCCCCCAACCTCCCACAGGGGAGGCTTTTGAGCGGCGAGATGCTTGGCGGGTAGAAATGGGTGTTTTCATAGGGGTAAATTTATCA
>JAITTD010000058.1 GCA_031287245.1 Bacteroidales bacterium | reverse complement strand
TCTGCACGCAGGTCGATGTCTTCATCGTAAGGTTTGCCCACACCCAGGTTTTCTGTCCACCGTTTCGACTTTTCAATATCCGACAGAGCGGCAGTATAATCGCCGGACTTAACATTTTGCAATGCACACATTAACCATGCTTCACGATAGACACGACGCCCTTCGTTAGAACCTTCGTAAGGAAGAACATTCAACTGCGCCAAAAATTCCGTACATTCGCGGTATTTTTTCAGGTACAGCATCGCAGCGGCGTATTTCAAACCCAAAGCATCTTTTGCCGGATATAAAGCAACATATTCTTTGGCTTTATTATACATCTTGTCATACTGTTTTGAATCCTGATAATACTGAACCAATGCGATACCTGCCCGCCACGACTTCTCTATCTGTTCGGCTCGCAAAAGGTCTTCGTCTTTTTTATTGCCTTGCCGGTATTGCGCTCGGGCAAGGTAGAACGTTTGCTCTTTCGGTTCGTTGCCGCATTGTTCCAACATGGCGGACGCATTGCCGTTTTGTCCTAAACAGGCATACAGGATACCCGCATAATATTTGTTTTTCCAGTTGTTGGATTGGCTGACCGCCCATTCCAAAGCCGGAAGTGTTTCCATTCGGAAAGGGAAAACCATTTGGATAGAAAGGGACTCGGCTTGTTTCAATACGGATTTGTATTTTTCGTTTCCTTGTTGGAATAAAATATAAGCAGCGCGATAGGCGGCGAGCGGATATTCCGGCGCAAAAGCATACAATGCTAATGCCTCTTCATGGCAGCCAATGCTTTCATACCACCCCGCCATTTCCATAAATGTTTCGTGAGGCAGTTCGCTACGAATATAGCGCAAAAATTCGGTTTTGTTTTTTTCCGATTGTGTCTGTTGGTATTTTTCAAAGCGGGCGTAATGATTCAGCGGTTGGGATTTTTCGATTTGGACGAGAATGTTGTTTGCCTCTTTTATCTTACCTGATTTGCGGCAGGCAACCGCTTGTAATTGCAATGCCTCTGACGAGTCGGAAATTTTCAATACCTGCGTCCAATTTTTCCTTTTTGCCTCTTCTTTTGCCCAGCAGATATTGGCTGCCTCGCGGCGGCTGGGTGACAGAGCCGCTACCTTGAAACCATCGATGGCATCAATGCTGCGCCCTTGTTTGCTGCTTATCAAACCATGCAAAAGGTTAGCATCCGGCTCGTAAGTATTGATAGACAAGATACGGCGGGTATAAGAATCGGCTTCCGCCAAAAGTCCCCGTTGAAAATAAATAAATGCCAAATCACGGAGCGTATGAATGGCGTAAGGTTCCAAAGCAAGCGACTGTTTCAGCAATTTCACAGCACTATCCATGTGATTCATAAGCATTTCCTGTTCGCCTTGCATGTACAGCCCGTAAGCGGAGTTAGAGTCGAAATCGGCAGGCGGAACCACCGGGCGCGACAGTTGATTGTCCTCCTGTTTTTCGGAATAGACCAAGCGATTATCGCCCAAGACGACTTGCAGAGGCGAATCAATGTTCGTTCCTAACGAAACCGTTTCTTCCCATGTCTGTAAAACATTCAATGACAAATGTTTCCTGAATATCTCTTTATCACCGGATTTAACGGTAATATCATCGTCAATTTTTTGCACAGGAGAAAAGGCAAGTGTGACGGAATTGCCGTTTTTTGTTACATTCAACGCTCCTGCTTCATTGGCTTTCACGATGCCGCCGATTTTCCCAACCGGATACCAGTATTCCGTCCACGAATCCGTGGCGCAGGGTTCAAAAGGACGCTGCTTGAAAGGTGTCATGCTGCTGCCGGGTGCTGCCTGGTTGTACAGCCGTCCTGATTGCAATTCCACATATTGCCCGTCTGTATCGGTTAGCAAATCTTCCCATATCATGCCTTGCCGCGACAGTCCCCATATCCAGATTTTCATGCCCACTTTGTCGTTGAACGGGGAATAATGCACCGAACCGTAGCCGCTGTTTTTATAATAGCCGCCGTAAAAATCATTGTAATTGCCCAGTACGTGGTAGGATTTGTAGCCGCCGAAATTATTCTGGGCATATTGGGACAAATCCCGACCTTTATCGTCAATGGGCCATGCGTGGACATCGCCTTCGTGACCGATATAGTATTGACCGTTGTATGCAAATTCCAAATCGTCCGCTGCCTTATATCCGGCATTCATCCATTGATAATAGGGGCGGGGAAACGGTGTGGTGTTGCGCCATATTGTAGAAGTGGTAAAATACGCCTTGTCGTGCGGGAGGTTGATTTCCACCTGCCACCAGGTACGGGCAATCCGGTCTGTCGCCGACAGGAAACAACTCTCGCTGCCGTCGTCGTTTTTTCGGGTGCAATAATCAACGGGCGATGTGGTAAAAGGAGAATGTCCGTAGATGCCGAAGTTAAATTCAACGCCGCCCGAAGTCCAGGGACCTCGCAAAGATACATCTCTGAATTTTGCGGCATGATTGAAATAGATAAACTCTTTTCCGGTAGTTTTATCCGTTGCGCCCCAGATTTTCCCGCCTACGGAAGGCATAATGGTTACTTTGATATAATCGTTTTCCAGTACGACCGTTTCCCATTTCTGCGGTTCTCCGTGAGCGGAAAAACCGTCAAAGCGGAAATACGGGTAAATGACACTTTCCGGGTGCGGTACGGGGTCGGGGTCGCCAAAAGGATAAGTGGTTAACTCCAAAGTTTCCTCTGTAACGGCTGCGTACTGTTTTCCGCAAGATGCTAATAGTGTTAGCAGGACGATACTCATCAAGCCGGTTTTCAATGCTATTTTTAGATGTTTCATTTGAATCTGCCCTGTCCGAATTTTGCTCTTGCAAAAAAGTTGGCGTTCATGGATTGTCAACGGAACATTTTATCGCAGTTCCGAAACGCTGTCCAGACCG
>JAITTD010000003.1 GCA_031287245.1 Bacteroidales bacterium | reverse complement strand
CTGTCAACGGCAATGTTTTCAATATCTTTCTTTATAATATCCGACATATTTAATTTAATCTGTAAAATGCAAAATTATATTAATCCTTCTCCTTTATTTTAAGCGTTTATATTAAAATTTATTTTGCAAAGATATACATCTTTTCAATCTTGTGATTAGATTGTGCGAACACTGTTCGCACAATTGTATTTTCCTTATTTTCAACGCTTTTTCGGGAAACATTTGATAAAATTTCATCGTTTTTATCTTCTATTTTTTCCAAACGATTATTTAACGATTCACCACTTTGGCTCATTGAATGGTACAAAGTTAATCAATTATTTTGATTTGAAAAAACGGATTGAAAACTTTTGCAAAGCAACACGACAGCGTGGGCGGCAACGCCTTCTTCGCGTCCTGTAAAGCCCAATTTTTCGGTGGTGGTGGCTTTCACAGACACTTGGTCGGCAGCAATGCCCATACTTGCAGCCAGTGTCTCAGCCATTTGCCCGATGTAAGGGCGGATTTTGGGCTGTTGCAGGCAAACGGTGCTGTCAATATTGACAATGCTGAACCCTTTGTTGGCAATCAGCCCGACGGTTTTCTGCAACAGTAACTGGCTGTTGATGCCGCACAGCGTGGCATCGGTGTCCGGAAAATGCACTCCAATGTCGCCCATATTGGCAGCGCCCAGCAAGGCGTCGCAGATGGCATGGGTGAGCGTGTCGGCGTCGGAATGACCTGTCGCCCCTTTCGTGTGGGGAATTGTAACGCCGCCCAAAACCAGTGTAACGCCATCTTTCAGCGGATGCACGTCATAACCGTAGCCTATTCGAAGATTGGTCATCATCTTATTCAGTGTTTTAAATTATACCATTGCCATTGCTTTTCTTCGCGTTCTTTTTCGCGTTCTTCTTTTGACTTTTTGACTGGTCGGATGCGCTGGTTGATTGAGTCAAGGTCAATTTTACTTACTATTTTGGGGGCTTCCAGTTTTCTCACCTCCGATTTATAGGATGTCTTTTCCAACAGTACTTTAAGGTCTAAAATGCTGCTATCGCGTTGTGCCACATCTACTTTGAGCTTTGATATTTGCTGTTCAACATCTTGCGATATTTTTTTATAGTGAGCAAGTTGAGAGGAAAGTTCTTTGGCTTTTTCAATGAGGACTTCTATGTTCCCCTCAAGGGCATGTACATAGGCATTCTGCTTGCGCAACATCGTCAATAGGATTTTGACCTTCATAAAATCGGGGGCTTCCAAAACGGAATCAACATCAGCAAAATGACCATAATCTTTATTCATGGGATTATTTTTTTTACCTTGATTTTCAGTTCCGTTGTGTTCTCTGGCATGCATCTGATTTTTTTTACAAAATTACATGAAGTTTTTCAAATTTCCAAGCGCGTGCAATGAAAAACAGGTTAAAATTTTTACCCACAACGAACAATCCACAAAGAACACAGGGCAAACGTCCACAAAGGCAATCTTTTTTTTTCCGTAATTCAAAAAAAAATGAAAAATGTCGATTAAATCCAAACGAATGTCGATTTTGTACAATTATTTTTATTTTTATTATCCGTTACTTTGCACCGTTAAAATTAGCGAGAATAATCTTCAACACCCAAGGTGAAATTAATCGACAAAGTGGCTGTAATGATGCAAAAAATGTTCATAAATATTCCGACTAAAACCCCAATATTTGCGGGGGTTATAGGTGTTTGGCACGATTTTTGAAGTGAGAGAGAGAGAGAGAGAGAGAGAGAGCTACTAAGATACATCTATTATATACGCCCGCGCGTAATCTACAAAATATTTTCCGAAATTTATCTGTTAGTTTGTTACAAATTGTTACAGGTCGTTATAGTTTGTTACAAATTGTTACAGGTTGTTATAGGTTGTTACAAATTGTCCGTTTCCCCGACAACCAACCGTATAACCATGTATCCCAACCGTATAACCATGTATAACAACCGTATAACCATGTATAACAACCATATAACCATATATAACAACCATATAACCCTATATAACTTAAAATCCCCCTGCCTATGAAATGAACAAAAGAAAAACATTGAATGAACCTTCGCCGGCGAGGTATGCCGGCAAAAAACAATAATAAAAAATTAAAAAAATTAAATTAAATCTTAATATGATGAGTAATCGAATAAATATTAACCCGTGGAATACATTAAAGAAAGTGTTTTTCACATTTTTCCTTTGTGTGAGCACGCTCTCGCTGTTTGCACAAGGGGGCACTGTCACCGGAACGGTGACAGACGAAACCGGATCTCCGCATCCGGGAGCAAACGTGATCATCAAGGGCACCACTACCGGAGTGGTGACGAACACCAATGGTCAGTTTTCCATCAAGGCCTCGCCAACGGATGTGCTGCAAATTTCTTCCGTAGGTTATGCCACGCAGGAAATTGAAGTGGGCGACCAAACCAGCCTGAACATCGTACTGAGCGAAAACAGTCAGGCTTTGGAGGAAGTCGTTGTAGTCGGTTATGGTACGGCAAGGAAAGCCGATTTGGCAGGCAATGTGGCGACGCTGAATGCGCGGGACATTGAAATGGTGCCGGTGTCTAACCTCACCAATGCGTTGGCAGGTCGTATCGCCGGTGTGACCGTCCGCTCCGGAAGCGGCGGTATGCCGGGCAACGCTGCAGACTTGATTATCGGAACGCGCGGTACGTGGAACAATGTTGCGCCCCTGTACGTAATCGACGGCGTTGTGCGCAATGCGGAAGCGTTCAACCTGTTGAGCAGTTCCGACATCGAATCTTTCTCTGTGTTGAAAGATGCTTCTGCGGCAGCCGTTTACGGCGCCCGGGCAGCAAACGGCGTTATTATCGTGACGACTAAGAGAGGGAAAACCGGCAAACCAACCATTACGTATTCCGGTTCGTATTCTATTGGCAACCCTGCCTACGAAGCCGAGCGTGAATCATTTGAAGACCGCTACCAGGTGTCCCTTGCCGGACAAATGGATTGGCGCGGCGTATTGCCTGCCGGAACAGCCATTACGGAAAACGGGTACCAACCGCGTTATACAAGTCATTATGTGAATAATCTGGACGCTAAAGATGGTTACATCAGTCAGGGAACACCTTTGTTTTCCGATGAAGCGTATAAATATTACAGTACGCATCAGTACGACCGATTGAAGGAAGTATATCAATCGCCGGCTACGATGGAACATTCATTGAACGTAAGCGGCGGTAACGATTTTGTAACTTATTATATCGGAGGCAATTACCACGATGAAACCGGTATGTTCAAAGCCGTGGGGTATAAAAAGTATTCAATCCGTTCCAATATAGACGCTAAAATTACCAAAAATCTGACGGCTACCCTGGCGGTGAATCTCGGTAACGATCAATTCCAGAATGCCTACGACCAGAACGAGCGCATGAGCGGGGTTTACAGGTATCTACGCGCGTCTTCCGCTTTGGCTCCGAGTATAGTGGACGGAAAATACATTGTCAATGATCTCAACAATACCTCCGGCACTGATAACAGTTACGCCGCTGTCGCCAATGGCGATGCAGGTCTTGACAAACGGCAAAAATGGTTTTCGGAATACACTGCCGGTCTCACATGGGAAATCCCCTGGGTAAAGGGATTGACTGTCAAAGCGCTGTACAATCGCTACTCCAAGCATCAATATGACAAGAAAGAGCCAAAACAGTACGAAGCCTATTCGCTGTTGAGAGGCAATAACCCGGCTACCGAATATGCCAAAAACGGAGGCTTAGACCCCACAGGTACGATTCTCGTTCCCGAACTGGGGCAACATACCACAAGGGGCTATGATAAAGTGGAGCAAAAGGAGAGTTGGGACAACGTCTATCAGTTGAACGGTCAGATTTCCTACGCCAATACCTTCGGTAAACATGCCATAGAAGCCACATTTGTTTACGAGCAAACCGAATCTTATGGTGAATCAATGAAAGGCAGTAAAACCAACCTGAAAACAGAATCCCTTCCTTTCCTGAATTTCGGCGGCGATGACCAGACCGGATGGGTGTTGGAGGGAGGCGGCTGGGAAAGCGGTCGTATTTCGTATGTAGGTCGTTTAGGATATACGTATGACAACCGTTATCAGGCGGCTTTCTCATTCCGTAATGACCTGTCCTCGCGCTTCGGACCGCTCCGCAAGCAAAAATCAGGATTCTTCCCTGCCGGTAATCTCTATTGGCGTGCTTCGGAAGAAAGGTTTCTGAAAGAGGTCAACTGGCTGAGCAACCTGAAGTTTCGCGCTTCCATCGGCTTAACCGGTAACGATGAAGGCTCCGGCGCATTCCAGTACCTTAATTCGGCAAATATCGGAAAAGAAGGCATGTATTGGGGCGGATCCGGAAAACCCGCTGCTGGCGTTGCTTTTGAAACGATAGGCAATCCGTCCGTCACTTGGGAAGAAGCAGTGACAAAAAATGTCGGTCTTGATTTGGGCATATTGGACAATATGCTGAACCTGTCGGTCAACCTGTGGAAAAAACACACCTACAATATTTTGGGACCTCAAACCGGCGAACTTCCCGATGTTTTCGGAGCGAAGTTGTCGGATGCGAATTATGGTATTGTTGATGCGCAAGGTTTTGAAATCGAATTGGGTTTCAACAAGCAAATCGCGAGAGACGTTCACATTTGGGCAAGAGGTAATTTCGGCTGGGCGGACAACAAATTGGTTGAATATGCCGAATCGGGCGTTTTGGATCATTTGTCGAAACTCGGTAAAAACTGGGATCGCTGGGCAATGTACCAGTCAGATGGTATTATCTGGGACGTGCGTCCTCAATATGACGGGCAAGGCAACCATGCAACGAAAGATTACGATGATGGCAAAGGTCCGCAAAACATGTATGTTGTAAAAACCAGTAACGGCAATACCTACGTTGTTCCGAAAAACTACGATCTCAGCAGTTCCAATCGCAACTTTGACAATGGCAATTACAACAACCTGCGTCCGGGCGCTGTATTTCCGGTGGACATTGCAGGCGTGGATGACGACGGAAACCGGACAGGACCGGACGGTCATTACGACCCTACATCCAAGTATGATATGAACTGGGGAATCAATCACCTGAACCCGCCTTACAACTACGGTTTATTGCTGGGCGGCAGTTGGAAAGGACTCTCGCTGGAAGCATTCATACAGGGTACGGCAGGCAATCAGAATGTTATGAAAATACATAATTTTGCCGATTGCTACTGGTACGGAACAAGTTACGGATTCTGGTCGGGCGACGCCTATTCGCCCACATTGAACCCCACAGGAAAAATGCCGCTGATGGTGAACGGACCTTCGGACGCCAACGCAAGCACCAATTTCTGGGTGCGCGACGCCTCTTTCCTTCGGCTGAAAAATGTGACCCTTGCCTACGATTTGCCAAAATCCTTGCTGTCGAAAGCAGGAATCGCCGGCGCGAAAGTGTATGTGTCCGGACAGAACCTCTGTTTCCTCTACAATGCACTCAAGTACTTCGACCCGGAACTGACAACGCATCAGGATCCCAGTAAAAAGGATATGTATAACAATCCGGAAGCAACGGACGACGTATTTGGTGGTTCCGGCGCTGCTTCCGGCGTGGCGAACTATCCGCTGATGCGCACGTTTACGTTTGGTTTAACGCTTAGTTTTTAATATTTAAAATAATAAAAGATATGAAAAAGATAATATATCAATTTTTAGGTTTCTTTGCAATCGCAGTTTTGCCAGCCTGTGAAGACGCGGTTTATAAAACAGACCTGAGCAAAGTGACCGATGATGTGGTTTGGGAAGATCCCAAATTCATCAAAGCGACTTTCGACAATGTGATGCATTTTGCCACACCCGGAAGAGAATGGCTGTTACTCGGACATTCGGATGAAAGCAAAAACTCTACGCGCGTTCTGTACGACAATTATGTGGCAAACGATCTCGATGACGAAGGATACAGTGATAATGTGGACAGGTGGCCCTACGAAACCCTGCGTAAAATCAACCGGTTTTTAGACCATGCCGGATACGACGGTTTTGCATCGGCGCAACCGATGACCTCCAAATTGGCAGTCAACGAGAAAGAAGACATGATCGGACAACTGCTGGTTGTGCGCGCCTATCATTATTTCGACCTGGTGCGTACATACGGCGGCGTTCCCCTGTTGCTGCACGAGCAGGAAGCGACTTCCAATATTGAGGATCTGCAAACGCCACGCGCCAAAACATCGGAGTGTGTTGAGCAAATCATCAAAGATTTGAATGCCGCTATCGCACTTCTCAACGCTTCTTTTCCGATGAAACGCAATGACGGACACATCGGCAAGGGGGTTGCTTACGCGCTGAAAGGCAAAGTGTTGCTTTACTATGCCAGCCCGCAGTTTACCAGACAAACCCCTGCCGGCACCAAACCGGCTGAGCAACGCTGGAACGAGGCAT
>JAITTD010000278.1 GCA_031287245.1 Bacteroidales bacterium | reverse complement strand
TCCATATCCACTTCGGCGCCGCCTTCTACAGTGTCGGCGGTGTCTAAACTTACGCCCAGCACCTGCGACATGATGTAATCTTTGTGCGTTGCCACTGCCTCGTCCGTTTCAGGATGGTGTTGCAGCACGATGCTGATTTTGTCGGTCACGTCGAAACCGCTTTCTTTGCGCAGGTTTTGGATGCGGTTGATCAGTTCGCGGGCTGTTCCTTCGAGTTTCAGTTCGTTGGTCACAGTGATGTCGAGGGCTACCGTCAGTTTGCCGTCATTGGCTACCAGCCAGCCGGGGATGTCTTCAGAGGTGATTTCCACGTCGGCGGGGGTCAAGTCCACGTTGGTGCCGTCAATGACTGTGCTGTATGCGCCTGTGCGCTCAAAATGGATGATGTCTTGTTGCGAAAATGCGGCGATGTGCGCTGATATACCCTTCATCAATTTGCTGTACCGCGGTCCCAGCGTTTTGAAGTTGGGTTTTATTTTTTTCACAAGGATGCCGCCGGTGTCGGTCACATATTCCAGTTCCTTCACGTTGACTTCGCCCAGTATGAGTCGGCGCACCGCTTCCAACTGAGGTTGCAGTGTGTCGTCCAGCACGGGAATCATGATTTTGCGGAGCGGTTGGCGCACGCGAATGTTCACCCTGCGGCGCAGTGCCAGCACCATGCTTGATATCGCCTGCGCCATGTCCATGCGTGTTTCCAGTTCGCTGTCAATCAGCGCGGCATCCCACGCGGGGAAGTCGGTGAGGTGTACGGAAGTGTGATTGGCGGTCAGGTCGCCGTACAGTTTGTCCATATAAAACGGTGCAATGGGGGCTGCCAGTTGCGCTACGGTGGTGAGGCAGGCGTAGAGCGTTTGGTAGGCGGCGCGTTTGTCGGTGTCCATCTGTCCGCCCCAATAGCGTTTGCGGTTGAGGCGCACGTACCAGTTGCTGAGGTTTTCGGTAACGAAATCCTGAATGAGGCGTCCGGCGCGAGTTGGCTCATAGTCGGCGTAACATTCGTCCACCTGACGGATGAGCGTGTTGAGCAGCGAGATAATCCAGCGGTCTATCTCGGGGCGTTCGCTGACAGGTATTTGCGGAGCATTGGCATCAAAACCGTCCACATTGGCGTAGAGAGCGAAGAACGAATAGCTGTTGTACAGTGTTCCGAAAAACTTGCGACGCACCTCTTCCACGCCTTCCATGTCGAATTTCAGGTTGTCCCACGGCTGTGCGTTGGTAATCATGTACCATCGCAGCGGGTCGGATCCGTATTTTTCCATCGTAGAAAAGGGGTCAACAGTGTTGCTGAGGCGTTTGGACATTTTGTTGCCGTTTTTGTCGAGCACCAAACCTGTAGAAACTACGTTTTTGAAGGCAACCGAATTGCGAATCATCGCGCTGATGGCGTGCAGTGTGAAAAACCAGCCGCGCGTTTGATCTACGCCTTCCGAGATGAAATCGGCGGGATAGCCCGTTAAATCCCCCTGTGGGGGGCTAAACGGATAGTGAATCTGTGCAAAAGGCATAGCACCCGAGTCGAACCACACGTCAATCAGGTCGGTTTCGCGCCTCATCGGTTCGCCTTTTGCGGATACCAGCACAATTTCATCCACATAAGGGCGGTGCAGATCTATTTTTTCGTAATTCTCTTGCGAGAAATCGCCAACGACAAAGGTTTCGCAGGGGTTTTTCGCCATCACGCCTGCCTTTACCGCGAGTTGTATCTCTGCAATCAATTCTTCCATCGAACTGATACACTTTTCTTCGCTTCCGTCTTCGGTACGCCATATTGGTAGCGGCGTTCCCCAGAAACGGCTGCGCGAGAGGTTCCAGTCCTGCAAGTTTTCGAGCCATTTGCCGAAACGCCCCGAACCGGTTGATTCCGGTTTCCATTGGATGGTGTTGTTCAGGCGTATCATTTCGTCGCGGCAGGCTGTGGTGCGTACAAACCACGAATCGAGCGGATAGTAGAGCACCGGCTTGTCCGTGCGCCAGCAATGCGGGTAAGAGTGAACGTGTTTCTCAATTTTGAACGCCAATCCCTGCTGTTTCAGCATCACGCAAAGGTCAACATCCAACGTGGAATCGGCGTCGGTCAGTTTGTCGTCGTAAGCATTTTTCACGTAACGACCTGCATATTCGCCATATTTTTCAATATCAACGTTCTTTTTCACAAAATCTTCGTCCAAATCTTCCATTTTGTAGAATTTCCCCGTCAAATCGACCATTGGCACGCGCTTACCGTTTTTGTCAAGCAAAAGCATCGGTGCGATGCCGTTTTGTCTGGCAACGCGGTCGTCGTCGGCGCCAAACGTGGGCGCAATATGCACGATGCCTGTACCGTCTTCGGTCGTAACGAAATCGCCTGTAATCACTTTAAACGCCTGTTGTGCATCATCAATCGGTTTTGCAAACGGCATTAACTGTTCATATTCCAAACCTGCCAAATCTTTACCCAAAACTTCGCCCAGCATCTCAAAATTTTCAATCTTTTTCTCGCCAAAATAAGCCGAAACTCTTTCTTTTGCCAAAATAAAAACGCAAGTTTCTTCCGAATACGGGTTTTTTGCTTTTACAAAATTATAAACGATTTTTTCACCCACGCAAAGCGCTGTGTTGGATGGTAATGTCCAAGGCGTGGTTGTCCAAGCGAGGAAATAAGCAGGTAGCCCATTCGTAATTCGTAATTGGCTAACGCCGAACTTCGTAATTTTAAATTGTGCCACGCAAGTGGTATCTTTCACGTCGCGATAGCAGCCCGGTTGATTGAGTTCGTGCGTGCTTAGCCCTGTGCCTGCGGCAGGCGAGTATGGTTGTATGGTGTAGCCCTTGTAAAGTAAATTTTTGTGGTACAGTTGTCCGAGCAGCCACCAGAGCGTTTCGATGTAGCGGTTGTCACAGGTGATGTAGGGGTTGCCCATGTCCACCCAATAGCCCATTTTGCGCGTGAGGTCTTCCCACTCGCGGGTGTATTTCATCACGTTTTTGCGGCAGGCGGCGTTGTAATCCTGCACCGAAATGGTCGTGCCAATATCGTTTTTCGTGATGTTCAATTCCTTCTCCACGCCGAGTTCTACGGGCAGTCCGTGGGTATCCCAACCGGCTTTGCGATGCACCAAAAATCCTTTCTGCGTCTTGTAACGGCAAAAAATATCCTTGATGGAACGCGCCATCACGTGGTGAATGCCCGGCATTCCGTTGGCAGACGGCGGTCCCTCGTAAAACACAAACTCCGGCTTGCCTGCGCGTATGGCAAGACTCTGTTCAAAGGTACGCTCCTTTGTCCACTTCTCCAATATCTCCTTATTGACCTGCGAAAGGTCTAAACCCTTGTATTCGGGAAACTTTACCTTCATCGAAAATTGATTTAAAATCGTGCAAAGATAGAAAAAAAATTAAACGAATGAACGAATGAACGGATAAACGGATAAACGGATGAACGGATGAACGGATGAACGAACAACAACCTATAACAACCTATAACAACCTGTAACAACCTATAACAACCTATAACAACCTGTAACAATTTATAACAACCTATAACAACCTGTAACAATTTATACCAACCTGTAACAATTTATAACAATTTATCACTAATTTTGCGGCGTTTTAAAAATAGTTCATGCAGGAGTTAAAAGCATCAAAGGAAATAACCGTCAGGTTCAGCGAAGTGGATTCGATGAATATTGTGTGGCACGGTTCGTATTCCCTTTATTTTGAGGATGCCCGCACTGCCTTTGGCGAGCAGTACGGTTTAGGGTATCTTGACATTTTTTCGCAGGGATATTATGTGCCTTTGGTCGATTTGTCGTTCAACTATAAGCAACCGCTACTTTTTGGCAACAAAGCGCGTGTGGATATTGTTTTCAAAAATACCGAAACAGCCAAACTTATTTTTCACTACGAGATTCATCTTGTTGATGATGAGCGATTGATTGCTACCGGCAAATCCACGCAGGTCTTTTTGGACAGGGATTATCGGTTGGTTTGGACTCATCCGCCGTTTTACGAAGAATGGAAGAAAAAACACCATTTGATATGATTGCCATTGCAGGGGATAACATCGTTTCTTCGTTGGGGTTTACTGCCGCCGACAATTACCGGAGCGTGAAATCGGGTGCTTCCGGTGTGAAGTTATATGAGGGGCTGTATGGCGTTCCCGAACCGTTCATGGCTTCGCTCATCAATCAGGAGGCGCTGGATGAAAAATTTGCAGCGCTCCACTCTGATGGCGGGGAGTATTCGCCCTTAGAACGTGCTGCCATTCTTTCGGCGAGCGACGCCATATCGCAAGCCGGTGTGGACGCCGCCAACCCGCGCACGGTCTTTCTCTTTTCCTCCACCAAAGGGAACATTGAGTATCTTGATGCCGGTATTTCGGACGAACGGCTGTATCTATGGCGGTCGGCTCAACGCATTGCGTCTTTTTTCGGCAATGCGAACCCGCCGGTGGTGGTATCCAACGCCTGCATTTCCGGCGCTTACGCCTTGCTGACCGCCCAGCGGGAAATCCTGTCGGGACGGTACGACTGCGCAGTGGTGACGGGCGCCGATCGGCTGTCGAAGTTCATCGTATCCGGGTTCCAGTCGTTCAAAGCCTTGTCTGGAACAGTTTGCAAGCCTTTTGACGCCACTCGCAACGGGCTGAATCTGGGCGAAGCAACGGCAACCATTGTGTTGCAACGAAGGCAGGAAACCGCGAAAGGCGACATCCTGCTCGAAAAGGGCGCTGTACGCAACGATGCCAATCATATTTCAGGTCCCTCACGCACAGGCGAAGGATTGTATCTGGCATTGAGCCGTATGATGTGCGGAAGGAACAGCGCCGACATTGCTTTTGTCAACGCACACGGCACTGCAACGCCCTACAACGACGAGATGGAATCCATTGCACTGCATCGCGCCGGCTTGGATGCTGTTCCTGTGAACGGATTGAAAGCCTGTTTCGGACATACGCTCGGAGCGGCTGGCGTGCTGGAAAGCATCATTTCCGCAAGAGCATTGCAGGAAGGCGTTATCCTGCCAACACAAGGATTCAAACAGTCAGGCACCTCTTATGCTATTCCGGTGACACGCAACATCACGCCCACCGAAAAATCGTATTTCATCAAGGTATTGTCGGGATTTGGGGGCTGCAATGCCGCCTTATTATTCAAAAAAGCATGAACGCTCCACTAACAGTATTATCGAAATGCAACATCCGCCACTGTTGCGTTTACAAAAACGACGCGAAAGTGTTTGAAGCGCAGGAAAACGATCCGCCTGCGTTTTTGGCAGCACTGTACAGGGAATTGCGGTTGGATTACCGAAAATTCTTCAAGATGGACAATTTGTCGAAACTGGCTTTTTTAGCATCAGAAATATTGTTGGACGGATGGATTGACCGGAATGTGCCTCATCAGGACATTGCGGTCATTCTTTTCAACCGCAGCGCTTCGCTGGACATTGACGCCACTTATCAGCAAAGCATCCGGGACGGGGATAACTTTTTTCCCAGTCCTTCGGAGTTCGTTTACACCCTTCCGAACATCATGACGGGCGAGATAGCCATCCGCAACAGGATTTTCGGCGAAACAGCCTGCTTCATCAGCGAACAGATGGACATTGCCGACCTGTACAACAAAGTGAAGGATGTGATGGACGACACCGTGCGGCAATGCATCTGCGGCTGGGTGGAATACTTTGCAAACCACTGCGAAGCCGAATTGTGGCTGTTCGATGGGGACAATGGTGAGACGTTGTGAGACGTTGGTGAGACGGTGGTGAGACGTTGTGAGACAATTGTGAGACGGTCGCATGTTGCGAAAATCGGTCGGAGATGTTCGGGCAAACTTTCCCATGTCGGGAAACTCTGCCTGAGATGTTCGGGCTAACTTTCGCAAGTTGCGAAACTCTGCCTGAGTGTTCGGGCTGACTTTCCCATGTCGGGAAACTCTGCCTGAGATGTTCGGGCTGACTTTCCCATGTCGGGAAACTCTGCCTGAGATGTTCGGGCTGACTTTCCCATGTCGGGAAACTCTGCCTGAGATGTTCAGGCTGACTTTCCCATGTCGGGACACTCTGCCTGAGTGTTCAGGCTGACTTAATAACGGAAAAACGGAAAGCCGCCGTATGGTACAACTGTATCACAACTGAATCACTATTGAATCACAACTGAATCACAACTGTATCACTATTGAATCACAATGTATTTTTCAGTGTTTCGGAAAGAGTTTTGGCATCCACCGGTAAATCGATCGTTTTGTCGATACGGACGGCGGTGATCAGTTGCTCGTAATATTTGTTTCTTTCGGGCAACATCAGCACCAAAGGCAGCCCTGCCCGTGTTGCTTTGATTTTGCGTATTTCATCCATATCCAATCCTTTCAGTATATCGGCATTGATGAGCGCCATATCAATGTGCTGTTGCTGCGAAAGGGCTTCTTTCCATTGCTGTGTGGTTTGTGCAAACAGCAGTTCGGCGCCGGTGGACGACAGCAGATATTTGAAATAACTGCGTTTCATTATTTCCGGTTCCACGATGAGTATCACTATATTTCCGACAGACAGGTTGCTGTTGGTGGGCGCTGTAATGACAGGCGCTACTGCTGTTACGGAATTATCTGCCACAGCGCTGTTGACCGGTTCTTCCTTGAACAGAAGTTCGTCTTCGGCGGTGACGGGCAGGTAGGATATGGTGAAAATGAACGAAGCGCCTTCTCCCAGGGTGGATTCCACATGAATGTCGCCTCCCATCAGTTGCACCAGACTTCGGGATATGGTCAGTCCCAATCCTGTTCCGCCGTATTTGCGGCTGTTTTTCAATTCCGCTTGACGGAAACGCTCGAAAATGACTTCTAACTGGTCGTCAGCCAAACCTATTCCCGAATCTTCCACCATAAATTCGAGCGTGGAGGGGGAAGCCTGTCGGTACCCGAAGCGGACAAAGCCCTTTTCGGTGAATTTGACGGCATTGTTGATGAGGTTGGAAAGCACTTGCCTCAAACGTGTCGTATCCACGTAGGTGACGCAGTTTTCGATGATTTGGCTGTCGTCGAATATCATGGCTATTTTGTCCTTACCGTTAGCCACCAGATAGGTTTCAAAGAACACCTGCAATTCCTGCATAAAGTCATTCAGCGCCAGCGGCATTGGGCGAATACTCATCTGTTTGGCTTCAATCTTGGCGGTGTCTATAATGTCGTCAATCAGTTTCACCAATGACTGGCAACTGTTGTTCACAATGTTGATGTACTCTTGACGGCGTTGCGGCGACAGGTTGTCGTCGTTCAGGAATCCGAGGAATCCGATGATGCCGTTGATAGGTGTGCGAATTTCGTGCGACATATTGGCAAGGAAAGCCGATTTCAGTTTATCCGATTCTTCGGCTTTGTCTCTGGCGGCTATCAGTTCCATTTCGCTCTGTTTGCGCTCGGTGATGTCGCGGATCACCATAATGATGGAAGTGATTTGCCCTGTGATGGCGTCTCTGACGGATGCTGCCGATATTTCGCCGAAGAACTCGGTCATATCGCGGCGTCTCAGCAGCACTTGCGGCAAATAACTGATATTGTCGGTACAGAAACTGTTGAATGCTGCTTTTGCTTTCTCCACATCATGCGGATGCACATAATGGAACACATCTACCAGCCCGAGTTCTGTGGATGGATCCAGTTGGAACAGTTCCATGGCTCTGGGTGAAGCGTAAACAGAATGTCCGTTGGGGGCGCTGACGATAACGGCGTCGGGCGAAGCGACGGTTAACTGTCGGTACAATTCTTCCGATTTCAGCCGCTCTTCTTCTGCTATTTTGCTGGCGGTGATGTCGGTGGCATATTCCATGTGCACCACTCGTCCGTCCACCCATTCAATAGCCGAATCGGTACATTCATACCATTTTTTGGTATGCTTGTTCCAATGTTCCCATTTGTAGGTGCCGGTGATGGGGCGTTTATTCGCATCGAGCAGCCGTTTGGTGGGGCAAAAATCGCATACGCCTTCTTGGTGTTGCAGCACTTTCCAGCATATTTCGCCTTCGATACATTCGCCTGCTACTTCCTTGATTTTTTTGTTGGCGAAAAGAATTTGGGAACTTTCAAAATCAGCCACATAGATGTTGGCATTGATGTTGTCCAACACGGTACGCATGGTTTGCTGCGACAGCAGGATGGAATTTTCGGCTCTGAAACGGCGCGTTGTATTGGATATGATCTGCGAGAGACTTATCAGCAGTTCCGTTTCGCTTTGCTCCCATACTCTGTGGGTGTCGCAATCGTCAAAACCGACAAAACCGTAAACAACGCCATTGAGGTAGAGCGGCAACACCAACATGGATTTGATGCCCTGCTTCTTCATTATTTCCGACATTTCAGGTTCCAGGGTTTGGATGTCGGAAGTGCAAACGATTTCTCCCCTGTCAAATTGGTCGAACCATTTTTTTGCTGTGGATATCGGAAGATCTTTCAACTGGTCCATTTCCGATGAAATGCCTTCATTGCACCATTCGTAGGTGTTGTCCACTCGGTTGCCCCGTTTTTCAAAGATATAGGTTCTGCTCACACCGGCATATTTTCCTATTTCACTCAATGCATGGTTGATAGAATCGGTCATGCTTTCGGACGACTGTGCTATTTGCAGTATTTTGATCAGGATGCTCTGCCGTTTTCTGATTTCTTCCAGTTCCTGTTCGGCGATTTTGCGGACGGTGGTGTCGATCATGAAGCCGTCCCACACGCGGTCGCCATTGGACTGTGTGCGGCAACTGGCTTGTATGTGCACCCATCTGTCCTCATGGTTGTGTGAAAATTTGCATTCAACATCGCACATCGGGGTGTGAACATCGACATCGTACAGCATGGTTAATTTATGACGTTCTTTGTCGATCAGATCATATAATAATGTATTGTCTTCCAGCATGGCACTCACTTCGATGCCGAACATATTGGTGAAGTTGGCGCTGATGTAGGTAAACTGCGTATTGAGCATCTGAAAGATGACGCCGCCGGACAGGTTGTCGCTCAACGATACAAGGCGTTGCTGCGAAGCGCTTAATTCCTGCGTTTTTACATCCACCATTTCTTCCAGCATGGTGCGATACTGTTCCAGTTCGTTGTCTGTAATGTGTTTTTCGGTATAGTCGAGGAAAACCCGTCCGTAGAGGTTTGCATCCGTCAGTTCTATGGTGAACAGCGATATGTGTATGTAGCGTTCTTCACCTTCGGGGGTAACGATGAGTTCGTCTATTTCCATCGGCGGGTGTGCTTCGCCTGTGAAGCCTTTGAAGATATTTTCTTCGCAGCGGTGTTTCAGTTCTAATCTTACTTTTTCGGTGCGTTCTTTTTTCGTTCGCACCATGAACATGATTTCCCACTCGTATTTTCCTGAAACAGTGGCACAGGACAGCCCTGTCATCCGTTCCAGCGCCGGATTCCATTCGATTACTTTTCCTTTTTCGTCGAAAATAGCAATTCCCACGATGGATTGAGCGATGAAGTTGCGCATCATGTTTTCGCTGTTTTCCAACTGTTGCATGATTTGTTTGCGCATGGTCATTTCCTGCTGCAACTGGTCGTTTTTGGTATGCAATTCTTCGTTGGTGACGGAAAATTCCTCGTTGATAGCCGACAATTCTTCGTTGATGGCATAGAGTTCTTCGGTGGATGCTTCCAATTCTTCGGTGCGTTCCTTGACGAGCCGTTCCAAGTCTTCGCGATAGATTTCCAGTTCCTTTTCGGCTGTTTTTCTGTCGGTGACGTCAAGGAGTATCCCGTCTATCATGATCCATTCTTCCTCATAGGTGGGATGTGCCGATATTTGCAGCCAGCGCACTTCGTCTGTGGTGTATTGATAGCGAAAATCGCCGTTGAAGTCGGTGTGATCCTTGATTCCGGTGTACATTTGCGGCAGGATTTGCTCCAAATCTTCGTGCAGAATTTGCATGAAAGGCAGGGATGCGTTTTTCATCACATCCTCCAACGGGATATTGCTCAGTTTCTCCCACGAATTGCTGACATAAGTGAATTTCATGAAATTAGCCCATACCGTTGAGGCGTCTGCTCTTGACATGACTTCGAGCGGCAGTTCGATGCGGAACAGACAACCGTTGGGGAGGTTGTTGCCAAGCGATTCAAACCGCGCATTTTCAGTCTCCAATGCCCGTTCGGTTTCTTTGCGCTGGGTGATA
Source organism: Bacteroidales bacterium (assembly GCA_031287245.1). Lineage (GTDB taxonomy): Bacteria > Bacteroidota > Bacteroidia > Bacteroidales > UBA4181 > JAIRLS01. The sequence continues at coordinate 4,405 of JAITTD010000278.1, read as the reverse complement.
TTAATGAGGATGCCGTCGCCTATGATCAAACCGTTTTCCCGGTGTTGGCGCGATCTGATCTGTATCCAGCGCACAGGTTTCCCTTTCAGTCTTACCTCTATGTTGACGTCATTGGCAGTATCTGCGTTGGAAATGGTTTGCCGCACGAGTGGCAAATCGTCAGGATGTAGCATACCAAAGGCAGTGTGAATATCTGCCATGGCATCCTCTGCCGGTATGGTGAATATCTTTTCCCATGCCGCGCTCACATATAACAGCCGCACTTCGCCTGTTGTCTCATGGATGGAAAAGCGGAACAGGCAGCCGTTGGGGATATTGTCGCCAAGGGTTTGCAGCCTGTTTTTTTCTTCCTGCAATTTTTGGTCTGTTTCCTTGCGTTCGGTAATATTGAGGTACAAACCGTCCCACACTACTTTGTCTGCGCTTTCCCTGCGGGGATGTCCGATCATTTGCAGCCAGCTGAGCCTGCCGCCGTAGCCGTGGTAGAAACGAAATTCGGTATTCACATCGGACATGGTGCGTATGGATGTTTGCACCACTTCATAAAAGTGGAGGAAATCGTCGGGATGCACCATTTTGAAAAGATTATTGACGTCTGCCAAAGCATCTTCCATGTTGATTCCTACCAGTTCCTCGAAGGAGGCTCCCAAATATTCCATTTGCAGCGTGTTCGTTGAGAGCGTCACAGCGCAACTGAACAGGCAGCCGTTGGGGATATTGTCGCCAATGGTTTGCAACTTGTTTTTCTCCGTTTTCAAGGCTTCTTCTATTTCCTTCTGCTGGGTGATGTCGAAGAACAACCCGTTCCATACCGTTTTCCCGTCTTCCTGATGCGGATGCGAAATCACCTGTACCCAGCGTACAGGGGTTGAGTTGAGCCGCACGATGAGATCGAAATTCGTCTGTCCTGCTATGCATTCCTGAACGTTTTGATGCAGCGTCGGTAAGTCGTCCGGATGCACCATGGCAAAGATGTTGTTCAAATCGCCCAGCGCATCGGCAACCGGAACATTGAACAGTTTCTCGAAAGAGGAAGAGATGTACTGCATTTTGATCTCTCCGGTGGTGTAGTTGGCGGCAAACTGATACAGGCAGCCGTTGGGAATGTTGTCGTCAATGGCTTGCACCTTGTCCCTTTCCCTAATCAGTTCTCTCTCTATTTTTTTCAGCGCGCTGATATCCATCATGATGCCAACAATGCCGGTTTTGTCGTGAATGACTCTTCGGATGGTCAGGAACTCATGCCAGCCGTGAACGGTATGCAGCGTGTGTTCCACCTGCAAAGATTCTGCTCCCGACCGAAGTTGTTCGTTTGCCTTGTTGATATTGTCGATGCTTTTGGGGAAGATTTCAGCCGGAGTATGTCCGATGACCTGCTCGGAGGTTTTGCCGAAAGTATCCAGAAATGCCTGATTGCACATCGTGTAGTAGCCTTCTCTGTTTCTTACAAACAATGGAGCCGGCAGGGTGGTCATAATGCTTTCCAGCACGGTAATGTTTTCCAGCAAACGCTCTTCGTTGAGCCGAAGGGCTTCTTTTGCCTGTTCTTCGTCTGTAACATCTCTGACAATCGCTGCCATCATATATTTGTCGCTTTCGGGTATCGCAACGGGGAAGAAAGTTGCCTGAAGATGCTTGTATTCTCCCGTCTGGACGTGCCGGTTGAGATGATGGATGACTATGGATTTCCGATCCTGTACGGTTTTGTGCAACTCTGTTTGGAGATCTTCCAGACGGTCGGATATCAAAAGGGGTCCAATCACATCCCACGCCTTCCGCCCCACGGCTTCTTCTCTCGGAACTCCGTTCAGGTATTTGAACCCGGTACTCCATTCCTTGATCAAACCGTCGGCATCGATCAGTATAATGCCGTCTTTTGAATTATCAAAAATGCTTTGGATGGTATTCTGGCTTTCCAGCAGTTTCAGTTCATTTTGATGTTCGCGGGTGATTTCGCTGGCTATTTTCAATTTGTCGAAGCCAATGTTGGATATTTCGTTAGCCATCGTTTCCAGCATGGCGCGGATGTTTTCAAAATGCACCTGTATGTCGGAATGCATCTTGGGAAACAGGTCGAGAAACTCGTCAAAACTGTTGCAGGCGGCTTTCACAAAAGGAGCAATCGTTCCGCCAAAGCCACACATCCCTATTTTCCAGTCGGCTATGTGACGATTGCCGATAAAAATGGGCGCTTTGGCTTCTGTCAGCCGGCACGAATGATGGATGCCCACGGGATGTTCGCCGCGAACCAGTCGTTTTTCCACAAAACATTCCTGTTCTGATGACAGCATAAATTTGCAAATATCGCTGTAATTGCTCAATTTCGTAATCTGTTTCCCCGCAACATCAACAATGACAGACGTTACCCCCGTAGCAATAGAAAATTTATCTTGCAATTGCTGCAATTCATCCAAAGGAATGATGCTCGTCAGTTCTATGTCATCTTCGGCAGCCATCATATCAAAAGTCACTGCCTTGTGGGAATCTTCAAACCGTGCTAACCGCTGTTTCAACTCACGGTTTTCTTTCTCCAACTGCTCTATACTGTTTTGCATAGCTTTGATTTATTGAACGTTAATATACCCAACCTGGACACTTTCACACCATAAAAATAAAGCATAAAAGTATAAAAAAAAACATAAATAACGATAACGTTCAAAAAAAAATGCAATATTTGTACCAACCTTCTTTTTCGCGCCGCCCGCCAAGTTCTCGCAGACGCATTTTCAAGTCCCGCAGGGACGACACTTTATTAACCGTAGATTTTAATCTACGGACATGACAGGACAAGACAAGACAGGATAAACCCTCTGCGCCGCAGTCCCGCAGGGACGACACTTTGTTGTCTTTCAAAAAAAGATTTAGCCAAAAAAACAGTGCCAACCTTTGTCTTCTGTAAAGAAGCAATGTTACTTGATTGATTGGACTGCTTTATCCAAAGCCTGCCAGTGCTCTTCGCTCATTCTGCCGGGGGTGAAGAGGCAAATGCCCGAGGCGCCGCCCCGCAGGGAACCGAGTACCGCTTCTTCCATTTCCGAAGGCAGCAATCCGTGGTCTTCCGGGTCTTCTTTCTCGGCTTTGTGCTTCCAGTCGGGGCAGATGAATAAACCGCTGTATACGGGTATTCTGCCGTTCACCGCAGCGGCTTCTTCCCTGCAAATGCTTTCCAGCCAGCCTGCGCCTTCCAGATAGAAATCATTGTAATTCATGGGGAACACAGCGTCCAAATCCCATTTGTTCCATTCCTGCCTCACCAATTTTTTAGCAAGCGTGGGACCGGGAAACACTGCCGCACTGATTTTTTTGCCCTTGGCATGAATGTTGGCAGCCAGACGGTTCACCAAAGTGGTAATCTGGTCGTAGCGAAATTGCTTCCATTCCGGGCATTGGGAAGGGTCTTCCAACGATTGGATGTCGATGCCCGAAGCCGTTTTGAATGCCGCCACGCACTGGTTGCAATAGCAATAATCGGCAGGCGCATATTCTTCGTCCATCACCAAACCGTATTTATCCCACAGTCCGCGAGCCAGAATCACGTCGGGGAAACGGATGAAGTCCAAATGGATGAAATCAACGTCGGGAATATCGGCTATGGCAGTGTATCGCTCGTTCAGGTATTGAAACACTTCCTCTTTTTGCGGACACAGAAACTTGTAGTGGTCCACAAATGCCGGTTTGCTGTACGCCGACTGTCCGTTGCGGTTGACGGCATACAGGGTGGAATCGCCGCGACTGCCGTCGCACATAGAACCCGTCCACACATGATATTCCAAACCATGCGCATGGGCAATGCGTGCTACCTCCGCATTGTCGCCGCAGCACACGCCGGTAACGCCATGCGATTTGAGTTGTGTAAACAACTCGTCGGCATTCTCAGGATTTGCGCCCGTCCAAGCGTATATTGGAACCGGAGCCGACGACTGACTGCATGAAACAAACATGCAGAAGATGACTAAAATTGACAATTGACCGTTGACAACTTTTCTCACGGTCTCCGTAATTGACAATGAGGCTTTCGCCAGATTTGCTAAGAAATTTACTGTTTTCATAAAAAAATGAATGAGATGATGAATGATTTTTTATTCGGTGCAAAAATACAATTTTAATTGAGAATTGACAATTTTAATTGAGAACCACAACCGTATCACCATTTATCACAACCATATAACAATGTATCACAATGTATCACCCTTTACAACACCTCCATCTGATTCCTCAGCAAATCATCCAGTGTTTCCCGTTTGCGGATGAGGTAATCCTTGCCATCGTGCACTAATACCTCAGCAGGACGCGGGCGTGCGTTGTAGTTGGACGCCATGGTCATCCCATACGCGCCTGCATTGAGAAACACCAGCACGTCGCCTTCCGAAATCTCTGCTATTTTGCGGTTCCAGCCGAAAGTGTC
>JAITTD010000267.1 GCA_031287245.1 Bacteroidales bacterium | reverse complement strand
ATTTTTTCAAACGTTCCGGTATCCAGGCATTCGCTTTTACGACCAAACATCACGACGGTTTTTCGATGTGGCATACCCAAACGCGGATTAAACAACGCGCCAATTATTTGGATATGAATCACGTAATTGAGCCTTGTGATTTGGCGTACAGCATTGAAGAAACGCCTTTCAAACGCGACATTGTAAAGGAATTGTGCGATGCCGCACATAAAAACAACATTAAAATAGACCTCTATTATTCACATCCCGATTGGTATGATGCCGATTTTCGCCCTTACAATTATCATCCGCTTTCCACGCCGGATATAGCGAAACATCCCGAAAATTATTATAATGCCCATGGCGGCAATAACCGGCAAACGATTGTAACACCCGACCGTACGCCCGAAGAAACAGCCCGCCTGATTGCCCGCCACCGCGAACAAATTCGCGAACTTTTGACCAATTACGGCAAAATCGATATGATTTGTTTCGACCAATGGATGGGACGCGACATTTGGCCGGAAATGAAAAACACGGTGAAGATGATGCGTCAATTACAGCCCGACGTGATGATACGCGCTCGCGGAATAGGCAATTACGGCGATTATTACCAGCCGGAACAGTTTGTGCCCGGCGGTAAGGAAGCCACCAATATGCCATGGATGAGCATTGCCTTGTTGGGCAAACAATTCGCCTTTGATCCCAATGGTGATAATTACAAAGGCGCACCTTGGATCATTCACAACCTGATTGACTGCGTTGCCAAAGGCGGCAGTTTTATGGTATGTATCGGTCCCGACCAAAAGGGAAAATTTCATCCTGCCGCCGTGAAGCAATTGGAAGAAGTCGGCAAATGGTTAAAGGTAAATGGTGAAGGAATCTATGAAACACGAGAGTGCGACGTCTGGACAGAAAACGATGTCTATTTCACCCGCTCCAAAGATCATCGCAAAGTATTCGCCTTTGTGGAAAAATGGCCGGGAGCGGAAATGTTCCTGCCATCGGTAACGCCCAAAAAAGGAAGCAAAATATATATGTTTGGGTACAAAAACCCGTTGAAATGGTTGCAAACAGCTAATGGAGTAAAAATAGAAATTCCCGATGAATTGCAATCGCCGGAAAACCGCCCTTGTGAACATGCTTGGGGATTCAATGTAACAATGTAAAAAAAGGAAGAAAAAAAGATAACAATAGATGTAATGAAAAAACAAAAACTTGGAAAGTCCGATATTGAGGTATCGGCAATGACTATCGGATGCTGGCCCTTTGGCGGCGGCGAATATTGGGGTGAACAGTCTCAAAAAGATGTGGACAATGTGGTACATGCCGCTTTGGATATGGGTATCAATACGTTCGACACAGCGGAAATGTACAACAACGGCGCCAGTGAAATCGCGTTGGGCAGAGCCTTGAAAGGACGGCGGGACGAGGCAATTGTGATATCCAAAACAGGTCCCGACAATGCAGGTCGCGTACGCGAACACTGCATCCAAAGCCTCCAACGATTAGGCATGGATTATTTGGACGTGTATATGCTGCACTGGCCGATCAATCCGTTGGCAGTAAAACATTTCACTTCCGATATTTCCGAAGCGTTGCCGACTATCGAAGAAGCATACTCCCAATTGGAAGCGCTGAAAAAAGAAGGACTGATCCGAGCCATCGGTATGAGTAATTTCGGTCGGACACAAATGGAAGAAGTGATTCGTACCGGCATACAAATTGATGTCAACGAGATGGTATATAATATTCTTTCACGAGCCATCGAAGCCGAAATAGCCCCCTACTGTATAGAGAACAATGTCAGCATCATCGGTTCCATGGGCTTGCAACAGGGCTTGTTGGCCGGAGTTTATAACACACCCGATGAGGTACCTGCCCATCAGGCGCGTTCGCGTCATTTTTCCAACAACCACGGCGGAGGCGACTCGCGTCACGGCGAAGCAGGCGCAGAAAAAGAAATATTCTCAACCATCAAGCAATTGCAAAAAATAGCCGATGACCTTCACGTGCATATCGCGCAATTAGCGATTGCATGGATATTGAAAAAAACATTCATGGTTTCGACTTTGGTCGGTTCGAGAAATATCAACGAATTGAAAATAAACGTAGAAGCCTGTTCTTTGGACATCTCAGACGAAACCGAACAACTGATTGACAAAATCAGTCGGCCGGTACTTGATATTTTGGGGAATAACCCCGATTACTATGAAAATTCGTTGAATAGCCGTATTTTTTAAATTAATATTTTATATAATGGACAAAATTCAAACTTGCAATTATTGCGAAAAGGGGGAGAACCTCGACAACCTGATGTCTAAAATCATCGAGTTGCCTTATTCAATCGTTTATCTTTTCAAAAATCAACAACATCACGGACGATGTATCGTTGCGTACAAAGATCACAAAACCGAATATTTCCAACTCAATGCCGAAGAAAATGCAGGCTTGTTTGCAGATGTCAGTCTGACTGCGCAGGCTTTGTACAACATTTTTCATCCTACGAAAATAAACTATGCGACTTATGGCGATTTAGTGCCTCACATACATGTGCATGTCGTACCAAAATACGAAGGTGGACCCAATTGGGGAACACCTTGGGAGGAAGAACCCAAGAAGTTTTTAAGTGATTCCGAATATCAGGATTTAATCCGGCAAATCAAAACAGAAATAGAAAAATTGCAACAGGATGGAATGGGAAAATGACAAACAATTGTTCGGATTGATAAAGTCCGAACTTTATACCGCTGTGATAGGGGATATTATGGATAAGTTGGGATACCGGCATCAGTTCTTGCCGCCTCAGATTCGTCCGAACAGGGACGATATGTTCCTTGCAGGCAGGGCAATGACGGTCTTGGAAGCAGATGTTCCGGAATCGAACAACAGCATAAATCCGGTATTGCAAAAATCGTTCGGATTGATGCTGGAAGCATTGGACGATTTAAAGGAAGATGAAGTATATGTTTGCTCCGGTTCGTCCCCGGTTTATGCTTTATGGGGAGAACTGATGAGTGCAAGAGCCATCCGGTGCAAGGCGGCAGGAGCAGTCGTCAATGGTTATTCGAGAGATACAAAGGGCATTCTTGCCTTGAATTTTCCTTGTTTTTCATACGGACCCTACGCACAAGATCAGGCACCCCGGGGCAAAGTCATTGATTTTCGCGTACCGGTTGAAATGAACGGCGTTGTGATTCACGACGGCGATATGATTATAGGCGACGTGGACGGCGTCTGTGTTGTACCGCAAAATATAGAGAATGAAGTCTTTACAAAAGCATTGGAAAAAGCACGGGGCGAACGGATGGTATTGAAAAAGATACAGGAAGGGATGAAAGCACGGGAAGCGTTTGATAAATATGGGATAATGTGAGAGTCAATTACGAATTACGAATT
>JAITTD010000186.1 GCA_031287245.1 Bacteroidales bacterium | reverse complement strand
AGTACAAAGTAACTCAAAAGTTTTGAATATATGACAAGGAGTAAAAAATAAAAATCATTCTTTTTGTCCACTTGAACAAAACATGCAAAAAATATCATTACTTTTGTCCATTACGCCGAGATTTATTTCTATTGATATGAATGTCCTACGAACAAGCGAACATTCTTTGTGGTTTGTTACACCGAAGGTGTAGAATATGAATACTCCACCGAATGAATCACTATCGAATCACAATGAATCACAATGAATCACAATCGAATCACAATTGAATCACAATTGAATCACCATTTTTTGGTTTATTCCCCGTTCATCGAAACCAAAAATTCTTCGTTGGATTGGGTTTTTGTAAGTCTGTCGCGTATAAATTCCATCGCTTCTACAGGATTCATATCAGTAAGGAAGTTACGTAATACCCAAATACGGCTCAAAGCATCCCTGTTCACCAGGAGGTCTTCGCGGCGGGTGCTTGATGCGGTAATATCCACAGCAGGAAATATGCGTTTGTTCGACAGTTTGCGTTCCAATTGCAGTTCCATGTTGCCTGTACCCTTAAATTCTTCGAAAATCACCTCGTCCATACGTGAGCCTGTTTCGGTGAGCGCGGTGGCAAGGATGGTGAGCGAGCCGCCGTTCTCAATATTTCGGGCAGCGCCAAAGAAGCGTTTGGGTTTTTGCAGGGCATTGGAATCCACACCGCCGGTAAGCACCTTTCCCGATGCGGGGGCTATTGTGTTGAACGCGCGTGCCAAACGGGTGATGGAATCCAGCAGAATCATCACGTCATGACCACATTCTACCATGCGTTTGGCTTTTTCGAGCACGATATTGGCAACGCGCACGTGGCGTTCAGCCGGTTCGTCAAAAGTAGAGGCAATCACTTCGCCGCGTACATTACGAGCCATATCTGTCACTTCCTCAGGACGCTCGTCTATCAGCAGGATGATTAAATATACTTCGGGATGGTTCTTGGCTATGGCATTGGCTATTTCTTTCAACAATACCGTTTTACCTGTTTTGGGTTGTGCTACAATCAAACCGCGCTGTCCTTTTCCGATAGGGGAAAACAGGTCGACGATGCGGCAGGATAGCGAACTTTGTTCACCGGATTTCACTAATGTAAATTTTTCGTCGGGGAAAAGCGGTGTGAGGAAGTCGAACGGAATACGGTCGCGGATATAATCCGGCGTGCGTCCGTTGATGTCTTCCACCTTTACCAGAGGGAAATATCTCTCGCCTTCTTTGGGCGGGCGGACGGGACCGCGCACCACATCGCCGGTTTTCAGCCCGAACAGTTTTATTTGTGATTGCGATACATATATATCATCGGGTGAACTGAGGTAATTGTAATCGGCTGAACGCAGGAATCCGTAGCCTTCCTGCATAATTTCCAGTACGCCTTCGCCTGTGATGATGCCTTCGAAATCAAACCCCGGAGTTTTATATTTCCTGTCAAAGGATGATTTCCGGTGTTCCCCTTCGACACCTGACGGGCTGTTCACCGGTTGTTTACGGTATGAATCCGGATTTTTCGGCTGATAATCATCTTGGTTTTCCGGCATTTCCATCGTTTGTTCTTCCATCGGATCGGGTTCAAATTCAGGTTCCGACTCAACAATTTCGGGCAATACTTCTGTTTCCGCAAAAGGCAACTCGTCCATCAGTTTGTCGTCCTTTGGCTTGGCTGACGGTAACGGAGCGAGCGATTTAATCGCTTGTTGATCCAGAATCTTGAAAATAAGATCCTGCTTTTTCATAGCTTCAACACGTTTGATACCCATGGTTTTGGCTATTTCTCGCAACTCTGTTAAAACCTTGGTATTCAATTCAAGAATATCATACATAATCAAAAAATATTAAGGATTGTTCGATTTCCCAGGACTTTGCACATTAAGACAGTTATCTGATGTTGAGATCATCCTTCAGGAAATTTTTTGCAAAGATATAGATAAAAATTGATATGACCAAAGTTATTTCAGGATAATTTTTTATTACGGGATATTTTCGGGATACGGCGGGCGCTATTCGCTTTTCTCTTCCTGTCTTTCAAAGGCGTCCACAATATCTTTCACCAAAGGGTGGCGGATGATGTCGCGCTGGTCAAAGCGGATGACTGATATTCCGTTGATGTCTTTGAGCAGTTGGATGGTAGAATGAAGTCCCGAAAGTTGTCTGTTGGGAAGGTCAATCTGTGTCATATCGCCGGTAACGATAAATTTGGCGTTCCTGCCCATGCGGGTCAAAAACATTTTCAACTGGCTGACGGTGGCGTTTTGAGCCTCGTCGAGGATTACAAAGGCATTGTCGAGGGTTCGTCCGCGCATATACGCCAGGGGGGCAATTTGCACTGCGCCGGTTTCAATCAGTTCGGCTAATTTGCGAGGTGGTATCATGTCGTTCAGCGCATCGTACAAGGGTTGCAGGTAAGGGTCGAGTTTTTCCTTCATGTCGCCGGGCAGAAAGCCCAATTTTTCGCCTGCTTCCACTGCGGGTCGCGTCAGGATTATCTTCTTCACTGTCTTGTTTTTGAATGCCGCCACCGCCAAGGCAATGGCAGTGTAGGTTTTGCCGGTTCCTGCCGGTCCAACGGCAAAGACCAAATCGTTTTTCCGGTATTCGTCCACCAAAACACGTTGATTGACGGTTCGTGCACGCACACTTTTACCGTTGTTGCCATATAATATGACGCTTTCGTCCACTTCCGCCAAGTCCAGTTCAGCGCTCAGCGTATCATTCATCAAATGGTTGATATCTGCTTCCGTCAAGCGGTTGTATTTTTGATGAAATCCGATGAGATGATGCAAAGCATCGTCAAAACGTTGAATTTCCGCATCTTCACCAGTCACTTTTATCTCGTCGCCCCGCGCCACGATTTTCAATTTCGGGAAAAAACTGCGGGTTTTTTCATACAGCACATTATTAGCGCCATATAAATCAAGCGGATGAATACCTTCTATATAGATATATTTTTCCAATGTGTCAATATTAATAGGCGCGGGCAAAGAGGACTCTCCGGCTCGACGGTTTCCCTGTAAGAATACATTTTCCGGCTTCTTCGGGAGCGTCAAAAGGAATACAGCGAATAGTAGCCTTCGTTTCGTCCTTTATTCGGTCTTCCGTTTCAGGCGTGCCGTCCCAGTGAGCCAGAATAAAGCCGCCTCTGTCCAATATTTCCTTAAATTCAGCGTAAGAATCGGTTTGAAAGCTGTTCGCTTTACGGAAATCCAACGCTTTGCGATAGATATTTTCCTGAATATCGTCCATCAGGCGGGTCACCACGTCAACCGCCTCGGCGATGGGATACACCTCTTTCGTGAGCGTGTCGCGACGGGCTATTTCCACCGTTCCGTTTTCCACATCGCGCGGTCCGATAGCGATACGAACAGGTATGCCCTTCAATTCGTGTTCGGCAAACTTGAATCCGGGTTTCACGGTGTCGCGGTCGTCAAATTTGACCGTCCATCCTTTGGCTTCCAATTCCCGTTTCAGCGGCAGGATTTTCTCCGACAGCAAATCCAACTGCTCCGGTTTCTGGTATATCGGCACGATAACCACGTGAACGGGCGCTAATTTTGGGGGAAGCACCAACCCGTTGTCGTCGGAATGTGCCATAATCAACGCCCCCATCAAACGGGTGGAAACTCCCCATGAGGTTGCCCACACATAGTCCAGCGTGCCCTCTCGGGTAGCGAATTTCACATCAAAAGCCTTGGCAAAGTTCTGTCCCAAAAAATGGGAAGTGCCTGCTTGAAGCGCTTTGCCGTCCTGCATCAGCGCCTCGATGCAATAGGTGTCCAAAGCGCCGGCAAAACGCTCGTTAGGCGTTTTTACCCCTTTGATTACCGGCACTGCCATGAATTTTTCAGCGAACTCGGCATACACGTTAATCATTTTGGCCGTTTCCTCGAGCGCTTCTTCCTTGGTGGCGTGTGCTGTGTGCCCTTCCTGCCAGAGAAACTCTGCCGTGCGCAGAAACAGGCGGGTACGCATCTCCCAGCGCACTACATTTGCCCATTGGTTAATCAACAGCGGCAAGTCGCGGTACGAATGAATCCAATCCTTATAGGTGTTCCAGATGATGGTTTCGGAAGTAGGGCGTACTATCAGTTCCTCTTCCAGTTTGGCATCCCCGTCCACCACAATACCCTTTCCGTCGGGCGAATTTTTGAGCCGATAGTGCGTAACAACAGCACATTCCTTGGCAAAGCCTTCTACATGATTTGCCTCGCGGCTAAAAAACGATTTAGGGATGAAAAGCGGGAAATAGGCATTCACATGGCCTGTTTCCTTGAACATTTTATCCAGTTGAGCCTGCATTTTCTCCCATATCGCATATCCGTAAGGTTTGATGACCATACAGCCGCGCACGGCAGAATTATCAGCCAAATCAGCCTTTACTACCAGTTCATTGTACCACTGCGAATAATTTTCCGCTCTGCTTGTTATTCCTTTTGACATAATATCTGATGATTAAAAAGAGCGGCAAAGATAGTAATTTATCCCAATACACGATGACGAATTTAAAAATACAAGGCAGTTGCGGTCATTAATCGGCGGTTATGAAAATCCATTCGGACGAAACCTGAAACCCAAAACCTGAAACTCGAAACTCGCAAATTAAACTGAAAAAGTTAACAAATAATGTTTACATTTGCACCCTAATTCAAAAAAGATTTGGAAAACATGAATAAATACAGTTTTTACATTTTATTTTTCGTTCTTACTGTTTCGTGCGGTCAGAAAAAAGCGACAAAGGATTTTGTGCGCATGAGTCCCGATGAGGTGCTGTTTACGCAGCAGGCGGGGGAACAAGCCATCACCGTTCGTGCCGATAGCAGTTGGCAAATTTCGTCAGACCAGCCGTGGGTACAGTTAAGCGCAAGCAAGGGAGAGCCGGGAAGGTCGATGATTACCGTTGCAGTGCCCGAATACGCAGGCGGCACATCCGAAAGGACGGCGAAGCTGACCATTATAGCCGGTGGAAACCCGCAAATCATCCACGTTATGCAGTCCCACGAGTGTTTAGCGCTGAGCAGCGCCGCCATCACACTGGGCGATGCTGCCGGTGGCGATAAAAAAACGCTCATCGTGCGGGGTGATTCCGCGTGGCAAATATCGTCCGATTGCCCGTGGCTGTCGTTGAGCGCACAAGGCGGCGACGCTAACCGGCAGGTGTCGGTTTCTCTTGCTGCCCCCATCAATACGGAAGTTGATGAACGCAGTGGCTCCATCTTCATCAGCATGGGCGGCGAGGTCATCAGAAAAGTGACGGTGAAGCAGGAAAAGGCGAACGACATACTCGTGCTGGTGGACTGCGATACTATTGCCTTGTCGGATTTGGGCAAGTACCGCGTTTACAAAGTGGCAGCCAGCAGCAACTGGAAGGCTGCGGCGACCACCGACTGGATCAGCATTTCACCTGCCGCCGGCGGGGCAGGCATCACAAAAGTGCAAATATCGGCAAAGGAAAACGACAGTCAGGCTGAACGCAGCGCAAACTTGGCGTTTACCATGAATGGAACCGCCAAAGAGATTCCCTTGAAACAAGGCGTGAAAGGCAACTACTGGAACGATGGCGAGGTGCTGACGCTACACAGGCACACACGAGGCGAAGGTGTACCGGTGGTGCTTATTGGCGATGGCTTTGACCGCGAAGACCTCAAAAAAGGGGGATGGTGGGAAACCAAAGCACGCGAACAGGTGGACAGTTTTTTATTCAAAAATTGCATTGTTTGCGATTTTAAAGATCTCTTCGATGTGCACATTTACATGGCTGAATCGCCGGAAAGAGGCGTATATTCCGAGCATAAAAACCGTTTTGGCAGTGGACAGCCTGAAATTAATTTTGACGGTGCTATGGCGCTGATCAATCAGACGGACATCATTCGCAAAGTGCCCGGCATGGAACCGGGGTTTTCGACCATATTTATCGGCAATGGAATGGTGGGCGGCTACGCATGGTTTGAATACCGCATGGGCGTATATTCCACCGATGAACCGCCCAGCATTTACTGGACGGCGCACGAGTTTGTCGGTCATGCGTTTACCGGATTAGCCGATGAGTACGGTGGCAACGGCACTTACATGACAAGGAAAGAAATAGACCTCTACCAGTCGCAGAACAAATGCCTCAACATATCGGTCACAGACAATTTGAAACTCGTTCCGTGGAAAGATTTTGTCGGGCAGGAAGGATACGAGGAAGTGGGCGCTTTTGAAGGCGGTTTTTATGCCGACAAGGGCGTTTGGCGTCCCGAAAAACACTCGGTAATGGTAGGCTGGACGCCGGAACAAAACGTCACCGGTCCGTATTACAATGCGATGTCGCGCTGGATGATTTACAGGGAAATCCTCACGCAGGCTTCTGTACCGTTTACTTTCGACGATTTTCTTGTCTTTGACAAACGGTATAATGTAAAATAGTCGTTTTACAGGATTGAATAGAAAATTGGCAATAATTACCCCAAATTTTTATACTTTTGCCGTTGAAAGATGATTGAAACTTAAAAGAAATGGTACAGTTCAAAAAATATACATCCATAGAGAACACCTTCGACAAGGAGTTCATGGATAAGATTCGATTGGAAGGCTTGGATTCCCTGCAATACGTTGTGCAGGAGAAAGTCCACGGTTCCAATTGCTGCTTTGTGACCGACGGGCAAACAGTGCAATTTGCCAAACGGACAAGTTTGGTGGAACCCGGAGAAATGTTTTACAATTACGAAGAGATGCTCGACAGGTATAGAGACCGGGTGGTTCGCTTGTTTCATCTCATCAAAGGGCAATATGCCGATGCGGAAGGCGTTTTGGTGTATGGCGAAATGTTTGGCGGCAAATACCCTCACCCCGATGTGAAAAATGATGCAAAGGTGATGAACATTCAAAAAGGGGTATTTTATAGTCCTGTGCACGAATTTTACGGGTTTGATTTGCATGTTAATGGATTAAAATGGCATAAATATCTTCCGGCGGATGAAACGAATCGTTTTTTTGAAGAGGGGAATTTCTTTTATGCCAAAACCTTGTTTCAAGGCACATTGAACGAATGTTTGGCCTATCCGAATGCTTTTCAGAGTTGCATTGCCGGATGGTTAGGTTTACCGCCTGTTGAGGATAATATCTGCGAGGGGATTGTGATACGTCCCGTCGAACCGACTTTTCTAAGAAACGGTTCGCGAGTGTTGCTGAAAAGCAAAAACGCAAAGTTTGCCGAAAAAAAAGCCGTCAAAAAACGGCAACCATCCCTGTTTGTAGAGCCTACATACAGCGAAGCACTCAAAGAATTGCTCGCTGTGGCGGAAACGTACATTACCGAAAACCGCCTGAACAACGTGGTCAGCAAGATTGGGCAGGTATCCATCCCGCGCGAAATGGGGAAATTGATAGGATTGTTCAGCAAAGACACATTGGAAGATTTTTTGAAAGAATATTCTAATCATTATGCCCTGTTGGAAAAAAGCGAGCAGAAAATAGTGAATACTCACATCAATAAACACGCCACTGCCTTGATTAAAAAAGTGTATATGGGGATGTAAAATATTCTTTTTTTTCGTTTTCTCAAAAGAAAATGCTTACTTTGCACTGTAAAGTTATTCAAGCGGAACAACAATATTGTGAAACTTGTGAAATTTCAATTGTATCAACATAAAATATCAATGAACAAAAGAACAATTGTCAGCACAATGCTGATATGCCTGACGGGCATGGCTGTTTACAGCAAGGAATACCACGTATCCATCAAGGGCAACGACGCCAATACCGGCGTGGAGAGCGCCCCGTTTCGAACCATCAACAAAGCAGCGCAGATTGCCTACGCCGGCGATGTGATTACCGTCCACGCGGGGGTATATCGCGAATGGGTGAATCCGCCGAGAGGCGGCGAATGTGAGCAAAGTCGCATCGTGTATCGTGCCGCACCCGGCGAACGGGTGGAAATAAAAGGTTCCGAGCCTGTCGGCAACTGGCAAAAGGTGCAGGACGGCGTTTGGAAGGTGACAGTTCCCAACAGCCTGTTCGGCAGTTACAATCCATACAAGGATTTGATATATGGCGACTGGTTCAGCAATCACGGCTGGGATCATCACACCGGCGAGGTTTTTCTCAACAATAAATCCCTCTACGAAGCGCCAACACTCGAAAAAGTGCTGCATCCCACAGCGGATGCCAACATCAAAGACCCTGAAGGCTCTACTTATACGTGGTATTGCGAAAGCGACGAGCAGAATACCACCATTTGGGCTAATTTCCACCACTACAATCCCAACAAGGAACTGGTAGAAATTTCAGCACGCCGCACCTGCTTCTATCCCGAAACACCCGGTGTCAATTACCTCACCATACAAGGCTTTCACATCAGCGAAGCGGCTTCTCAGTGGGCTGCGCCTACCGCAGAGCAAATAGGAATGGTAGCCACCCACTGGAACAAGGGCTGGATTATTGAAAACAATGTTATCAGCAATGCCAAATGTTCCGGCATCACATTGGGCAAGGAACGGGGTACCGGTCATAATGTCTGGTTGAATGACCGCAGTATCGACGGCTCGCTGCACTACATCGAAGTAACTTTCCGTACCTTGCGAAACGGCTGGAACAAGGAAAATATCGGCTCGCACATTGTTCGCAACAACGAGATTTTTGCCTGCGAACAGACCGGCATCTGTGGCAGTATGGGTGCGGCTTTCAGCATCATTGAAAACAACCACATCCACGACATCTGGACGAAACGCCAGTTTTCAGGCGCCGAAATAGCGGGTATCAAGTTTCACGCCGCCATTGACACGCAGATACGCAACAACCGCATCCATCACGTGGGAAGGGGCTTATGGCTCGACTGGATGGCGCAGGGAACCCGCGTTTCCCAAAATCTGCTTTACGAAAACGACCTTGAAGACGTCTTTTTTGAGGTAGATCACGGTCCCTACCTCGTGGATAACAATATTTTCGGCTCGCCCACCAGTGTATCCGACTGGTCGCAGGGCGGCGCTTATGTGCACAATATTTTTGCCGGTCGTTTCGGGCTTTATTCCGAAAAAAGCCGCTACACGCCCTATCACTTGCCGCACCAAACAGAGGTTGCAGGACTTTCGATTATCCTGAGCGGTGACAACCGCTTTTTCAACAACCTTTTTTTCCCCATCACCACCGGCGAAAAGAACCTGTATGGCTTGGCGCATTACAAAAATGCCGGTTACCCAATGATGGTGGACGGCAACATATATTACAACCACGCCCTGCCTTTTGAAGGCGAGGCGCATCAGGTGGTAGCGCCCGATTTTAACCCGAATCTGAAAGTGGAGGACAAAGGGGCGGAGGTCTGGGTATCCTTTTCCGTGCAAAAACTGCTCGGCGACCAAACAGAAACGGTAACAACAGAGCGTCTGGGCAAAGCCAAACTCCCGCAAGCCGCCTACGAACAGCCTGATGGGAAGCCTGTCACCATCAACACCGATTATTTGGGCAATGCACGAAAGGAACATCCCCAACCCGGACCTTTTGAAACGGTAAAAGAAGGAAGTAATCGCTTTAAAGTGTGGTAACAAACAAAATCCGCTATCAATTCATTGATTGATAGCGGATTTCACTTTGTGGAGAATAAGGGAGTCGAACCCTTGACCCCCTGCTTGCAGGGCAGGTGCTCTAGCCAACTGAGCTAATCCCCCAAAGTAAGTGTAGTCCCGAGCAGAGTTGAACTGCTGACCCCTACATTATCAGTGTAGTGCTCTAACCAACTGAGCTACGGGACTGTGATTTGAAATTGCTTTCAAAAAGCGGGTGCAAAGGTACAACTTTTTTTAATAAATCAAATCTGCAATCAATATTTTTTTGTATTTTTGCAAAAAAATAAAAACTATATACCGATGATATCTCGTAGAAATTTTATTAAAACAAGCGGATTGGGTTTGGTTACAATTGCTTCCGGCAGTCAGGTTTTGGCTGGAATGAGTAACAATGCGCGAATTGCCCCATATATTTCGCAACGTCCCGAACTTGCCAAGCGTCATTTCACGTCCACAGCGGTGGAACAAACGATAGTGCGCATCAAAAAGCAAATCAAAGATCCTAAATTGGCTTGGATGTTCGAAAACTGCTTTCCGAACACCTTGGATACCACCGTCAATTTCAGGATACAGGACGGCAAACCCGATACTTTTGTGTACACAGGCGACATACACGCCATGTGGCTACGCGATTCATGTGCGCAAGTGAGTCCTTATTTGCCTCTGTGCAAGGATGATAAAAAACTGCAACAGTTGATTGCTGGTGTGGTGAACCGACACACCAAGTGTATTTTGATTGACCCTTACGCCAATGCGTTTAATGACGGTCCGGGTCACAGCGAATGGCTGTCAGACAAGACCGATATGAAGCCCGAATTGCACGAACGGAAGTGGGAAGTGGATTCTCTCTGCTACACCATTCGTTTGGCTTACCTTTACTGGAAAACCACCGGAGATACGTCTGTATTTACTGCCGACTGGCAAAGAGCGGCTGCCTTGATTGTGAAAACATTTAAGGAACAGCAACGCAAAGAGGCTACCGGCGCAAGCGGACCGTACACTTTCCTGCGTCAAACGGACAGGCAGTTGGATACCTTGTCCAATGAAGGCTGGGGCAATCCTGTCAAACCGGTTGGCTTGATTGTGTCGTCTTTCCGCCCGTCGGACGATGCTACTACCTACGGATTCCTGATACCGTCGAATTTCTTTGCGGTAACTTCCCTGCGACAATTGGCAGAAATTTCGCAAACAGTCACCAAAGATGCCGCTTTTGCTCAAACCTGTACAGCGTTGGCAAATGAAGTCAACGATGCCATTGAGAAATATGCCATTGTGGAGCATCTGCATTATGGCAAAATCTATGCTTTTGAAGTAGATGGATTTGGCAACCGCCTGTTTATTGACGATACCAACGTGCCCAGTCTGTTGGCGCTGCCCTATCTTGGTTGTGTTTCAACAGATGACAAATTGTACCAAAACACTCGCCGTTTCGTATGGAGCGCCGATAATCCTTATTTTTTCAAGGGCACAGCAGGCGAAGGCATTGGAGGTCCGCACATAGGCTACGATATGGTGTGGCCGATGAGCATCATCTTGAAGGCAATGACAGAAAATGACGACACCGAAATAAGGAGATGCATCCGTATGCTCCGCGACACCGATGACGACACTGGTTTCATACACGAGTCATTTCACAAGGACAATCCGGCAAAGTTCACCCGCACGTGGTTTGCCTGGGTGAATACCCTGTTCGGCGAAATGATTTTGAAACTCGACAAGGAAGGCAAGTTGAATCTGTTGGGTTGAAAACGGAATTTTATATCGCAAGTCGTTTATTTTGGGGTGGTTCGCAGAAGAAGTCCACCGGTTTGATGGTGTCCATCAGCGTGTTCGGCATCGCATTGAGTTTGGCGGTGATGATGATTGCAGTGGCTGTTACCAACGGTTTCAAGAATGAAATCAGCAATAAAGCCATTGGATTTGCAGCAGATATACAGATAACCAACTTGGACAGCCAGTATTCTCTGTATAATATGTCGCCCATCACAGCAGAACAGCCATTTTTGGACGAGTTGCGACATATACCGGAAGTGCGGCATATTCAACCGTATTGCATCAAACCCGGTATTTTGGAAAGCGCCGGCGAAATTCAGGGAATTGTGCTGAAAGGGATTGGAAAAGACTTTGAATGGGACTTTTTCCGTGACAATCTGGTGGAAGGCGAGGTCTTTCAAATCGTTGATTCTTTGGTGTCTGACAAAATTGTGCTTTCCCGTCATATCGCCAATCTGTTGCAACTGAAATTAGGCGCTCCCGTTGTTATCCATTTTGTGCAGGAACCGATGCGTAAGCGCCGCTTTACCGTTTCCGGAATCTACGAAACAGGCTTGATGGAGTTTGACAAACTTTTTGCTATCGTTGATATGTCGAACATTCAGCGGTTGAACAATTGGGAAAAAAACCAGATAAGCGGATACGAGATTTTTGTGCATCATTTCGACCGCTTGGAAGCCACCACCGATGCTGTTTTCAACGTAGCCGGATTCCAACTGTCCGAGGATGGTTCGAGTTTGAATATCCAGCATATTCGTGAACTCTATTCACAATTGTTCGACTGGCTAAGTTTGCAGGATACTACTGTGTTTATCGTTCTTTTGCTGATGGCGCTTGTGGCAGGATTCAATATGATTTCCGGTTTGCTCATCATCATTTTGGAACGCACTTCCACCATTGGAATCCTCAAAGCCTTGGGCGCAGGAAATGGCTTTATTCGCAAGATATTTCTGCACGAATCCCTGTTTTTCATTGGCAAGGGATTGCTTTGGGGAAATATCATCGCCTTGACTTTGTGCTGGTTGCAGTGGCAATTTGGCATCGTTTCCCTCGACCAGGAATCTTACTTCCTGAACAAAGTGCCTGTTCATCTCAGTTTGGCTGACGTCATCCTCATCAACATCGGCACCACCCTTGCCATCCTGCTGATGTTGCTCGTTCCTTCGTCTATTATCAGCCGCATCAGCCCTGATACCTCTATTAAATATCGGTAACGGATAAACGGTCGATGCCACGCGAGCGCGTGGGGTGACGCCACGCGAGCGTCAGACAAGGGGATGAATCCCCTTGCTACTCCGTTTCTCCGTTTGTTTTCGTCCAGCCCAAATGACACCCGAAAGTATCAGCAGCGCACCGACAATGGCTACGGGCGTTATCACCTCGTCAAGAGCGATTACGCCTGCTACAAGGGCTACCAAGGGTACGATATATATATAGTTGGTGGTACGTATCACGCCGATGCGCTTCACAATGATGTTCCAAAGAAAATAGCAGAGAAGCGACGCCACTATGCCAAGGTACAAAAGGTTGCCCCATACGACAGGTCGCAGCAGGACAGCCGCTACCCCCACAGGATGGAAGAAAAACGAAGGCAAAATGGTAATTAGCCCGTAGATAAATACTTTCCGCGTGATGAACAACGAAGAATAGCGATAACTCAGTTGTTTGAGCACGATGGTGTATATCGCCCACGTCAGGGCAGCCACCAGGGAAAGGAAGTCACCCAGCGGGTTTATTTTCAACACGAGATGACCGTTGAATGCCACCAATGCCACACCCAGCAAGGATACCAATGAACCTTGCACCACAAAGCGGTTCAATTTATCAGAAGGCAACATCAAATGTGAGAGAATAGCAGTGATGAGTGGCGCTGTGCAAACGATGAGCGCCACGTTGGCGGTCTGGGTGATGTTCAATGCCGAGTTTTCGCAGACGAAATAGAGCGAACCGCCGCAAACGCCCAGCAAAACCAGCAGCAGTTCATCTTTCACGCTGTTGGCAAACCATTGACTTTTCCCGAAAAACCATATCCCTACGGTGGCTATCAGAAAGCGGCAAAAGAAAATATTTTCGGGCGATAAACCGTTGAGAAGCAGCATTTTTGTCGAGAGGAATGTGGTTCCCCAAACAAGAACAATCAGCAAAGCGCCTAAATGATACCAACCGGTTTTCAAGGTCTGTTTTTTTTGATGATTACCGGCGGATGACCACACGTTGTTTCCATTGCTGCTGTGTTTTGCGATGGGTGAGGCGCAGGATATACACGCCTTGCTTCAGTGATGACAATTCAATGTAATTGTCTGTCAACGGTGTCTTGCAATATAACTGACCGGTGACGTCGAATATTTCCAGTTCGTAGCCGTCATCTATCGGTTGCGATAATTCTACATATATATAATGTGTGGCAGGATTTGGAAAAACTTTCAACTCGGCGTTGATTTTTTCGGCGGGGACAGGCGCTGCGGTTGTCAGATGTACCGGTTTTCCGGCATAAGGGCGAATCATCAATGTTCCGCGATTGTTATCGGGCAGCCAGTTGCCGGCGCTGTTGTACATCAGGTTGCTGTGGTCGTTGTTGCTCAGGTCGAAACCGACATTCAGGAACCCGGATGTCACTTGTGTCCAGCCAATCCAGTAGTTTTTGGCAATGTAAAGCGGTGTGCTCAACGGAAAAATCGTGTATTGACCGGTTGTGACCGGCGAATATTCTTCATTGGACAGGTAAATTTGTTCGCCCGGATGTCCGTCTTCGTCTTTCCACACGGCTATTTGGAAAACATATTTCCTTGTGATGTTGTTCAGCACCGGATTGAAATAGATTGCCACAGCCTGCAGGGTGTCGGGGACAAACATTTCATAGTGGCAGGCAATGGAAAACCCTTGCGCATTGATGCCTTCGTAGCCGTAACCGCTTTCGGGAGTCCCGTCATCGCGGGAAAAATAGTTTTTAAATTCTTGATAAAAACGAACAGTGTCATTTTCTTTGCGATCGCGTTCGTCTGTTTCCAGATACGCTTTCAACTCAAACAGAGCGGAATCCGTGGCGGGGGTGGCAAAAGGATTGAGCGCCTCTTCCTTGTAGGTGATGATTTTTCCGCCAAGTATATTTTCCGAACCGGCGCTTCCCACAGGGGTAGTCTGCGAATGATACATATCGGTCACTTCAAACACCCGCCTTATCAAATAACCGGTATTGTCGTTGTTGCGGTAGGTGATGCCGATTTGCGGTTCCAGCCGCGATGCATACACTTTCATAAACTGGTTCCATGGGATGGAGGTGTAGCCTTTTATCAGAGAGCGGAGCGGCGCAATCATAGCGACGTCCACCACAGCAGTATCGTTTTCGTGACGGTTCTTGTCCAATCGAACATAATCCAAGTGCCACAAGTCCACATTTCCTTTTTTTCCCTCGTTGAAAGGATCGCTTCCGAAACTGACGGTATTCACGAAACGGAACTGGAAGCCATTGTACAGGTCGTTTTCATCCAAAGGGATCAGCACCGGTTTGAAAGGATGCGATTGGGTGCCTGCCACCGTCCAAACGTTCCGCCACGTCTGGTTCGTCGATTTGAATTGCAGAATCAGTTGGTCATTTTCTTCCGGCGCATCGCCGTTGCCTTGGGGCTGATAGTAAAAACTGAGATAAACGCCTGTCATCCACGGTTGCAGATGGATGGGGCAGGAAGTCAGCGTATCGGCGTTGAAACTGTCGCCTTTGCCTTGATACACCTGTCCGTCGGCGTCCAAGGCATCGAAAGTGGCTACGCCGTTGGAACGGGGCTGGTCGGGGAAATGGTTGTTGATATAAACATAGCGGTCTGTCCACAAGGCAGGCTCCGGAAAGGGCGTTTTATCATAATAGTAGAAATCGTCAATAAAAGGCAGGTCGATGGTATCCGGCTGCGAAACGCTTTTCGTCGAAATGCGCTTCTGTTCCGTTACCGGACGATGGTTGAGCGGCAAAACGACCGGCGCCTGCCCCATCATCGGCAACCAATATCCTATCAACATACCGAAAAGACACAACTTCTTCATTTCTTTTATTTTCAAATAATAACGCAGAAACGGGCAAAATATTTTATCCACATCAATTAGTTGTACCCGCTTCCGAGTTGCAAATCAATTGCCGCACCCTTGACGATTTTGGTACCTTTTCTGATGTCTTTTCCTTTATACGTCTGCCTCAGCACATTGTCTTTGGCTATATCGGGGATATGTTGCAACTTTCCGACTTTCAAACCCTGCGCTTCAAGAATGGAAGTAGCCTGCCTGAGCGATACGCCTACCACATCGGGCATTTTCACCATTTCCGGTTTCACGGCATTGATCACGTAATACACCGTTCTGTTTTCTTTCACCAATGAACTGGCTTCGGGAAGTTGGCTGACAATCGTACCCGGTTTGGCTTTCGCAAGATAAATGGAATCGGACACTTTTCCCCGCAAATTGCTGTCTTTCAGTAATTGATTGGCTTCATGAACGGTCATTCCTTTCAGGTCGGGAACAGTCAACGCTTCCCCATGATGGGTGTAAAACCGCAGAATAGCAAATGATGCGACATAAATCACCAAAAAAAGGACACCACACCATAACAAATTTTTAATGATGTAATGATTGTAAATTTTCTTCAATGCCAGAGGAACATTCATATTTTATGAACTAAAATGCTTTTGATAATTCCGCAAAATTAATCATTTTTTCAAGAAAAATAGATTTTCAATTACGAAGGCTAAATCTTTTTTTGAGGTGCTATATTTTTCACTGACAAAGGGCACTTCGGGCTGGAGTTTAAAGTTTCGGGTTTTGAGTTTAAGGTTTAAAGTTTTGAGTTCGAAACTCGAAACTCGAAACATTCTCTTTTCGCCCGAATGGG
>JAITTD010000185.1 GCA_031287245.1 Bacteroidales bacterium | reverse complement strand
GATTTAACCAGCGGACTGAATTTCGCAAAGCGGGAAGGCATTGCAATCGGCGAGGCTAATGTTGCCCGAAATATGAAAGCAGCGGGAATGTCCGCACAGCAAATATGCATCTTTACCGGACTTACCGAAGAAGAAATTAATCGATTATAATATCGGCAAGAAGGACTCCGTAGCCCCATGATAAAGCCTGTTTTAAACCTGTTACGTTATTTTTCCTCGCATAAAGGTTTTTTGTGGGGCATATTGGTATTGCTTGTGGCGCTGTTGCTGCTGGCTTCGTTGCGGATTCATTTTAAGGAAGATATTTCGGGATTTCTGCCACAGGACCACAACACTGAGCGAATCAATTATGCCTATCAGCACGTAGGCGCTGCCAACAAATTGATAGTCAGTTTCTTGATGGCGGACGCCATGGCTGATCCCGAGCTGGATATGCTGACGGCGGCTATTGACAGTTTTGCCGACCGGATCACCGCCCGCGATACGACCGGATACATCCGCCGGATGACGTTCAGGGTGGAACAGCAGCAAATGCAGGAAATATCGCGTTATATTGTAACGAATATGCCCTATTTTCTCACAGAAAGCGATTATGAGCGGATGGATTCACTGGTGGAAGATAGGTGCCTGTATCGCCAACTGGACGAGGGAAAGCGACTCCTCTCCTCGCCTGTCGGCGCTGCTTTCAAGCAAAACTTCATTGCCGACCCGCTGCATATATCGGCGCCATTGCTTTCGCGTCTGCGCAGTTTTCAGGCTGACAGCCATTATAGCACATACGAGGATTATATCTTTACGAAAGACCGGCGCAAAGGAATTATCACCATCGAATCGACTTTCCCTGCTAACGAAACCGGCAACAACACGCGATTGATTGAACTGATTGACCACACGGCGCGGGATATCGAACACCTGTTTGACAATAAACTGAAAATAAAGCATTTCGGCGCTACGGATATTGCGCTTGGCAATGCGCAACAAATTAAAAAAGACAGCATTATTTCCGGATGGCTGGCATTGGTACTGATTTTCGCCTTGCTGCTGTACGTTTTCAGAAGTTTTCGCATCATCATCATTATTTTTGTGTCGCTCGTGTTCGGATGGCTGTTTGCTTTCGGGCTGCTCGCCGTCTTCAAAACCGAAGTTGACCTGATTGCGGTAGGGATAGCCTCCATCATCATGGGTATTGCCGTCAATTACCCTCTCCATCTCTTGGACCATTACCGCCACGAGCGCGACATGAAAACGGTTATCAAGCACATTGTGGCGCCTTTGCTCATCGGCAACATCACCACTGTAGGCGCTTTCCTGAGTCTAATGTTTATCAATTCTGCTGCCATGCGCGATTTGGGACTTTTTGCCTCTCTCCTGCTGGTCGGTACCATTCTGTTTGTGCTGATTTTCGTGCCACATCTGCGATTGCCTGTTTCCCGCAAAGAAAACCTGCCAACAGTGGGCAACAAACGCATTTTTTCGCCCGAACGAAACAAATGGGTGGTGTGGGCGGTGATGCTCCTGTCTGTCTTTTTCTGTTGGTTCAGTTTCGATACGAAATTTGAAAACAACATGCAGACTATCAACTATATGAACGATGAACAACGCGCTGATTTTGCAGAAATGCTTGCCTCCCTCAACAGCGATGGTGAAACCGTTTATTTCGTGTCCGAAGGGCGCACGGCTGACGAGGCGTTGAGAGCACATGAGCGGGCAATGCCGCGTTTGGACAGTTTGTTGCGCACGGGCGATATATTGCGAATCAACGGTATAGATAACTTTCTGCCATCCAAAGAAATGCAAAAACAACGCATCCAACGGTGGCTGACATTTTGGGAAAAACACAGCGCAACAGTGGCACAATTGGAACGTTACAGCGCCGAATTGGGATTTCGCGCAGGCACTTTTGCCGGTTTTGTCAATTTAACACAACAAAAATTTGATATTCAAGAATTTGACTACTTTTCCCCTGTCACAGAAAATCTGGCATCCCATTACATCGTCCATGAACCTGAACGCTTCATGGTGATGAACATTTTGCATACCCAAAAATCAACTGTAAATATATGCGAAGATATATTCGTTGATTTTGAGGAATGCTACTTCGCATTTGATGCCGGAACGATGAGTCGTAAGATAATCAGCGCTTTATCAGACAATTTTAACACTGTGCTGTATATTTGCGGGGTGATTGTCTTCGTGTTCCTGTTTTTCACCTTGGGACGGGCAGAATTGAGCCTGCTGGCATTCCTTCCGTTGATGGTGGGCTGGTTTTGGATTTTGGGCATCATGAACCTCTGCGATATTCGTTTCAACATCGTGAATATCATCCTCGCCACGCTTATTTTCGGGCAAGGCGACGACTACAGCATTTTTATCACCGAGGGACTTATGTACGAATACGCTTATGGGAAGAAACTGCTGGCATCATACAAGAACAGCATTGCCCTCTCGGCGCTGATTATGTTCATCGGCATCGGTTCGCTGATTATCGCCAAGCATCCCGCCCTGCACTCCTTGGCGCAAGTCACCATCATCGGTATGTTGTCTGTTGTGTTGATGACATTTATTTTTCCGCCGCTTGTTTTTCGCCGACTAACCATGGTCAACGGCGTCAAACGCAGAATGCCGGTCACTTTCATCCATTTTTTCTCTACCGTGTATGCCTTTGTGGTTTTCCTTTTCTGCAGTATGTTCATCACGCTTGTGGGGTTTTTGCTGTTCACTGTAGGCAGGGAAACCGAGAAAAACAAACTTCGCTATCACCGCATTCTATACCGGATTTCAGGTTGGGTGATGCGCCATTTCCCGCAGGCTCGCATGATTTGCGACATTCCGCAAGACGAAACCTTTGAAAAACCGGCAGTGATGATTTGCAACCACCAGTCGCACGTCGATTTAATGTGTGTGTTGATGTTGCACCCGAAAATAATAGTACTGACAAACGATTGGGTATGGAATTCACCGTTTTACGGACGTTTGATAAAATATGCCGACTTCTATCCTGTATCCAACGGAATGGAAAAGGCTATCGACAAACTGAAATCGGCTGTTGAACGGGGCTATTCCATCATGATTTTTCCGGAAGGAACCCGTTCTGAGGATTGTTCGATACAACGTTTTCACAAAGGCGCTTTTTATTTGGCAGAACAGTTGCAGATAGACCTGCTTCCGGTGATGATACACGGCATTGGGCACATTCTTCCCAAGAAAGAGTTTATGCTGCGCAAAGGGACAATACACGTCCGGGTGATGAACCGCATCATACCACAGGACATGCGTTTCGGCAACACTTATGTGGAACGAGCGAAGGGGGTAGGTAAGCTTTACAGAGAACAGTATGCGCAATTGTCTTCCGAAGTGGAAACGGCTGATTATTATTGCGATATGGTTTATCACAACTATCTGTACAAGGGACCATCCATTGCAAAAGCCGTCAGCGCCGGCTTGAAACGGGAACATCTGAGCGCCATCATTGCAAAACTTGCCAAATACAAGTATATATTGGTGAAAAACTGCGGATATGGCGAGTTTTCGCTGCTGTTGGCGCTCGTTTGCAAGCAAACCGCCGTCACAGCCACTGACCCCAACGAGGATTGCTTGTCTGTGGCTGCCAACTGTGCAGCTGTACCGAAAAATTTGTGCTACACAGCGGCAGTTGGGCAGGAAGATGGTTTTGATAAAATAATAGACCTGAAAAATTTAAAATTTATATAAAAATGAAAATACGAATATTAAATCCAATGTATGCAGATTGCATATCAAGCGCATTATCAACTGTCAATTCAACTTTCAATTAATTAATTAATATGCAGTACGATACACTTAAAAGTTCGCTTGGCAGGTTTGTTGAAACCCGCCCTCTGTTCAGAAAAATTTTTTACCGGATGCTGGATGTGCTGCTGCTGCGTACATGGCACATCAAAAAAGAACTTCGCCAACTGAAAAAGACCTTGCCCGCTGATGCTGTCGCATTGGACGCTGGCGCGGGATTCGGGCAATATACCTACTATCTGTCGAATTTGGGGCGTGGCTGGCGCATCAAAGCCGTTGATGTGAAAAGCGAACAGGTGGCAGACTGCAACCGTTTTTTCGCCCAAACAGGGCGCAGCGAGAGGGTGCGGTTTGAAACAGCCGACCTCACCACATTTGTAGAGCCGGACACCTACCATTTGGCGCTCTCAGTGGACGTGATGGAACACATTGAGGACGATGAAGCCGTGTTTGCAAACATTTGCAGGTCGCTCCAACCGGGGGGCATTTTGCTCATATCTACCCCTTCTGACTTGGGCGGCTCGGATGCCGACGAGCATCACGGCTCTTTCATCGACGAACACGTGCGAGACGGTTACAACATGGCTGCTATACAGGACAAACTCCGCAAAGCCGGTTTCACTCATGTGGAAGCCGCCTACACCTACGGTTTTCCAGGGCACATCTCGTGGCTGCTCAGCATGAAATTCCCCTTGCGCCTGTTGAACATATCCAAACTGTTCATTTTGCTGCTTCCTGTGTATTATCTGCTTGTCATTCTCTTTTGTCTGCTGCTGAACCAATGGGATGTATGCGCACAACACAGTAGCGGCACGGGATTGAAGGTGAAGGCGATAAAATAAACATATTTTTTGGAACTTTTTCAGATTTATTTCGTAAAAACAAAAAAAGAAATGTTTGTTGTTTTTCTATCAATTAAATTAAAATAAATGTTATGAAAGATAAAAATGCTGAACAAGAGGTTGCTAATAGAATTAAACTATATGCCCAGATCTTGGAAGAGAAAAAAAGTGCTAAAAAGAAAAAAGCCAATAAAGATATGATTGCAGGTGCGTTGTGGTGTATTGGCGGCACGATAGTGACCGTTATGACCTATTCCGCTGCAAGTAGCGGTGGACGGTATATGGTTGCTTGGGGTGCCATCATTTTTGGCGCCATTCAATTCATAAAAGGTGCTGTTTCCCGCTAAGTTGAAGCATTACAAATGTTTTTTCATTCTTCGAAGCGGATATATCGTGAAATGGGCTATTACGAAGACCAATCGGGCATTTTGCGACGATACAGACGCGAAAAACAAGGTTGGGACGCGCATTTGCAGAACACGCGGAAGTTTGTGCTGCAATCGGCGCTGGGCAAAGACAGACATTCGTGCCTCATTTTGGGCAGCGGCTGGCTGCTGGACGTGCCTCTCGACGAACTGAGCCATATCTTCGACCTGGTAACGCTTGCAGACATTCGGCATCCATCGCAGGTGAAGCAGAAAGCACAAAAAATGGGCAATGTGAAACTGATAACCTGCGATATTTCAGGATTTATGCAATCTGTATATCACTATGTGCGGCAATATCGCTACAAAAAAGAACGTCCGCCGCTGGATTCCCTTACACCGACTCTCCTACCCGATTTGGATAACTACGATTTTGTGTGTTCCTGCAACATAATCAATCAATTAGATATTCTGTTGGTGGATTATCTGTTGCAATTCTTTGATTTGGATAAAGACGAACTGAGGGTTTTCCGCGAAAAAGTGCAGAATTATCATCTCCAAAATTTACCAGTGCAACATTCTTGCATAGTTGCCGACTATGAAGAAAAGATATATTCACCTGACAATCAACTAATTAAAAGTAACATATCCGTTTACCATCCCATCACAACAAAGCCGGATGCCCAGCGATGGACATGGATTTTCGACACGGGAATGACCTACCACGCCGGAAAAAAAACAACGTTTGAAGTATTAGCGACGGAAATTTAAGGTTCGAATCGGTTGAGATTGTGAATCG
>JAITTD010000047.1 GCA_031287245.1 Bacteroidales bacterium | reverse complement strand
TTTTTATACCTCTATTCTTTCAAACTACAATCATTTAACGTTTCTTCCAACGAAGTATTGTTTGAAGGCAAAAATTTTCATGTGATTTCGTTGTGATTCGGTTGTGATACAATAGTGATTCAGTAGTGATACGATTGTATCACCACTGTTTCACTATCCATTTCTAAATTTTTATTTTTATCTGTCTCATTCATTTTGAATTGTCGGGGTGTATCAATAGAAAAATATAGCAGACAATCCGCTTTTGTCCGTAGATAGCGCAAATGTTTACAAACGATTTAAATTTTAAATTTTACCCCATTGCTTTCGGATCTTTTCCCTGAATGGGAACCTCGCCTTCATGATAATCGGGTAAGGGACCCATTGCGTATTCCGTTGGACCGTAACGCAAACCGGAAGCCATGATTTCGTCCCATGTGATCACTTTACCGGTGTAGGCTGCCACACGTCCCATAATGGTGATAAGTGTTGAATATGCCAAATCTTCGGCTTGATTGATTTGCTTGTTCAGCCGTATGGATTCGACAAAGTGTACATGTTCCTGTTCGTACGGATTTTTTAAGGGATCGGTTTCATAATCGTACTTCCAAAGCGCATTTCCTTTATAGTCCGTAATTTGCACGTTATTGTCCCAGAAAAAATTAACCAAGCCTTTTGCGCCGAGTATCTGCACCGAAAAATTACTGTCGCAGTCGTCTATCTGCTTGCCTGTGGCAAACAGACGCTTGTTGTCTTCGTAGTGATAGTCCACGCTCAGGTAGTCGTAAGTATCGCCGATCTGACGGCGTGCGCGTCCTCCGACGCCAACGGCTTTGACCGGATGCTGTCCCATGAACCAGGTAGCGACATCAATGAAATGCACTGTCTGGTCGGTAAAAAGCCCTCCACTAAGCCAGTTGATATTAAACCAGTTGCGAAGGCAATATTCCATGTCGCTCCATTCGGGACGTCTGTTTTTGAACCACATGGCGCCTTGATGGTTGTGAGCCGTTGCAGAGATCAATTCGCCGATGATTCCGTTTTTTACCTGTACGTATGCCTCCCATGTATCTTTGCGGTGCCGGCTGCAGTTTCCGGTAACAACAGTCAAGCCCTTGGTTTTTGCCGTTTTGGCAGCAACAAGCAGGGTACGCACGCCAACGGGGTCAACGGCGCCGGGTTTTTCCATAAAGATATGTTTCCCGGCATCTACAGCCGCTTTGAAATGTTCCGGACGAAAATGTTGCGGCGTACACAGGAGTACCACATCCAACTCGTTCATAGCCAGTACTTTTTGGAAAGCATCGAATCCGATGAAACAGTTTGCATCGGGCACTTCATTATGATGCTTTTTCAGGGTATTTCGACAACTGTTCATTCTGTCGGGAAATACATCTGCCAACGCGATAATGGACAAATCAGGTCCTGCGGCAAGAAATTGAACAGCTGCGCCTGTTCCGCGACTTCCACAACCGATTAGCGCTGCTTTCAGCGGTTTGCCGCCGGGGGCTTCTTTGGCAAAGGAATACATGCCTAATTCTTCCGGCGAACAGGACTTTGCCGTTTGTTGTTCGCTACACGAACTGAGCGCTACAGGCGCTACTCCCAAAGGGATACCGGCGCCGATTAACGCCGTGTTTGTTAGAAAATCTCTTCTTTTCATGCGAATGAATAATTTATAGAGGCGGCAAATATACGCATTATTTTGAATAAAAAAAATGAATATCAAAAATTCGATAAATTTACATTCCGATGAATGATAAAACAGTAAAATGCTTACTTTTGCAGTTTGGAATTGTATTGAATAATGGCTGTAGTTACTTTAACGACGGGTTGGGTGGATGATTATTATATCGCTGTGCTGAAAGGAATTTTGGTATCGGCGTTGCGTGATGTGCAAATTATTGATTTATCGCATCATGCTCCGGTTTTTAATTCAGGTATTGATTATGTAGCCTATATGATTAAGCACAGTTACAAATATTATCCCCAAGGGACGGTGCATTTGATTTCGGTGGAAAGTGAATATCGGGATGAAACCCCTTTTGTGACTGCCCTGTATGATGGGCAGTATTTTATAGGCACTGACAATGGCTTATTTAGCCTTATTTTTGACAACGCGCCGGAAAAGATGGTGAAAATAGAGAAATACACGGATCATGAGGCGCCCAATTATCCTGCCATTTCGGTGTTTGCGCCTGTTGCTGTTCATCTGGCTTCCGGCGGCGATATTTCAGACTTGGGCGTTGCCTATACAAACATGAACCACAAAGGTCGAATTCTGCCTGTCCTTACCGACTCTTCCATCACGGGAACCATCATCCATGTCAACACCTTCGGCAATGCTGTCACCAACATTACGCGGGAAGAATTTGAGAAAGTGGGAAAAGGCAGACCGTTTGAAATCATGGTGCAGGGAATGAGGCACAAAATCACCCGAATCAACAAATACTTTCACGAAACGAGTTCGGGTGAGCAGTTGGCGCTGTTCAACCTTGCCGGTTATGTGGAAGTGGCGTTGAATAGCGGCAACATAGCCGAAGTGCAGCATCTGACCACCCGAGAATCCAATATACTGGTGAAATTTATCAATAAATAGCGGTGGACAAGCAAGCCATCAGAGCAGACATCAAAAATGCGATGAGTCAGATTCCCGAAGCCGAAAAACGGCACCGGTCAGCATCGCTGTGGCAATACTTGGAGCGCCGCGATATTTTTCAAAAAGCCGATATTATCCTGATGTACTGGTCAATGCCCGATGAAATGTTCACGCATGAGGCTGTTTTGCGCTGGTGCGAAAGCAAAACCATACTGCTGCCTGTCATCAAAGGCGATTTTCTGACCATAGTGCCATTTACCGGCACCCAGTCACTGCGCAAAAATACGCGATGGAATGTGTATGAGCCGCAGGGAACGACATACACCGATTTGCAGGCGATTGAATTAGCGATGGTCCCGGGAGTGGCATTTGACAAAGAATGTCACCGACTTGGACGAGGCAAAGGCTACTACGACAGCTTTTTGCCTTTGCTCAATGCATATAAAACATGGGTGTGTTTCGATTTCCAGATTTTAGATCGCCTCCCCATTGAGCCACACGACATACCGATGGATGAGGTGATTGCAGGCTGACAGTCCCCATTTCAGTGGGCGGAATTTTCATTGTCC
>JAITTD010000242.1 GCA_031287245.1 Bacteroidales bacterium | reverse complement strand
CTGTCACTGATAACAGGTTTTGTCAAAGAAAAGGCGGAAGAAACGACACATTCGTTCACTTCGATCCTATTTTTGTCACTCTGCGCAAAACAATTGACAATTGACAATTGACAATTGATAATGAAAAGGAAAGACAGGAGGAAAAACAAGCTTGCTCTTCCCCATATCCTCATCACAATGTTCTTTAAAATATGCATCTTTCTACCGTTTTTATCGTTTATCCGTTTTATCGGTTGTTCTTATCACATTCAGTTACTGTTGTTTACACTCTGTTGATAACTATCTATTATACTGCAAATATATACCTATTTTAGCTTCATCTCAAAATAATATGCTGATTTTTTCAAAAAAATGTGTATCTTTGTTGGTTGGTAGTGATTTTTCTATTACTTTTGGACATTTATTTTAAATGTATGACATCGAAAGTTTATTTTACGGATTTACGCACCAAACCCGGGCGTAACTTGTTGGATAAGTTAGAAATACTCATCAGGAAAGCGGGTGTTGAGAAAATTGATTTTAAGGACAAATTTACCGCCGTGAAGATTCATTTCGGCGAGCCGGGCAATCTGGCGTATATCCGTCCGAATTATGCGGCACGTTTGGTGAATTTTCTGCAAGGCAAACAGGCAAAGGTTTTTCTGACGGATTCCAATACGCTGTACACCGGCAAGCGTTCCAATGCGATAGACCATGTGCAGAGCGCCATGGAAAACGGCTTCAACCCGATAGCCGTCCCTTGTCCTGTCATCATTGCAGATGGCCTAAAATCGCTGGAATATCGCGAAATTCCTGTTACGAACGGCATCTATTGCAAGACCGCTAAAATAGGCTCTGCCATTGTTGATTCCGACATCATTCTTTCCCTGACGCATTTCAAAGGGCATGAACAAACGGGTTTCGGCGGCACGCTCAAAAATATCGGCATGGGATCGGCTTCGGCAGGCGGTAAACTGGAATTACACTCCCAATCCAAGCCCATTGTGGATGAACCCAATTGTACATCGTGCGGACAGTGCGTCAAATACTGTTCTTCACACGCCATCACCCTCAACGCAAGGAATAAAGCACAAATTGATTACGACAAGTGCATTGGTTGCGGGCAATGTGTGGCAGTGTGCCAATATGATGCTGCACAGGCAGTGCTGGACAGCAATTCAGAATCGGTAGGTTTCAAGATTGCCGAATATACCCAAGCAATATTGAACGGCAAGGCGCATTTTCACATCAGTTTGATCATGGACGTTTCGCCCTTGTGCGACTGCTGGGGGCACAACGATGCCGCGATTGTTCCCAATATCGGCATGGCAGCCTCTTTCGACCCTGTGGCGTTGGACAAAGCCTGCGCTGACATGGTTACCCACGCAGCAGCCAACACCGGCACCCGCCTGGAAGTGCCCAAAGATAACGATCTGCACGATGTGGACAAGTTCCACCTGCTTCATCCCAACACCAACTGGCGTTCGGGCTTGGAACACGCTGAAAAAATGGGGCTTGGCAGCATGCAATACGAATTAATCACAGTGTGAACAAGGATTTTTCGGAATGGAAACAGCGTGTAGATGAGTTTCAGGCTTATCTCAAAATTGAAAAGGCTGTGTCTGTCAACACCGTTGAGGCATACATGGATGATATCAACAAATTGCAGGCATTTCTTCTCGAATTTTATCCGTCTATGACGCCGCAAGAAGTGAATGTTGCGGTATTGTCTGAATTTATTGCCCACATCGGCGAACAAGAGATGACAGCACGCACACAGGCGCGTTCTTTATCCGGTATCAGGGCGTTTTTCAACTTTTTGATGATGGATAACATCATTGACGCCAATCCTGCCCGTGCCGTAGAGCATCCCAAATTGGGCGTTAAACTGCCTGACGTGCTGAGTGTGGAAGAAATTGACGCACTGCTGGCAGCCATCGACCTGAGCAAACCGGCGGGACAGCGCAACAAAGCCATGCTGGAAACATTATACAGTTGCGGGCTGCGGGTGTCAGAACTGACTGCCCTGCATCTATCCGATATATTTGCCAGCGAGGGCTTCATCAGGGTGAAAGGCAAGGGCGGCAAGGAACGCTTGGCGCCTGTCAGCGAAAAAGCCCTGCACGAAATCGAATTTTATATGCAGGACAGAGCGAAACTGAACATCGCCAAAGGTTGTGAAGATAATTTGTTTCTCAACAATCGCGGCAAACCGCTTACACGGGTGATGGTGTTCACTGTCGTCAAAAATCTGGCAAATGCGGCAGGTATACACAAACACATCAGTCCGCACACTTTCAGACACTCGTTTGCCACCCATTTGGTTGAGGGAGGCGCTGACCTGCGTGCCGTACAGGAGATGCTGGGGCATGAATCCATCATGACCACCGAGATATACACCCACCTCGACCGCAGTTACCTCAGGGAAACAGTGATTGAGCATCATCCACGCAGTAAAGCCTCTAAAACAAGCCATGAGTAAGACCGACGACGCCACACAGCAATTAAACAGGCTTGCGCTCATTCATTTCAGGAGCCACGACAGCAGCGAATTTCAGTTCTGCCCAAAAATCAACTGTTTGGTTGGGCTTAACGGCGCGGGAAAGACAAATGTGCTGGACGCTATTTATTATCTTTCGATGACCAAAAGTTGCTTCAACACTGCCGATTCGCAAAATATCCGCTATGACAACGATTTCTTTGTGGTGCAGGGCGAATATCTCCGCAAAGGAACACCCGAAAGCATTTATTGCGGGGTGAAACGCGGACAGAAAAAGGTATTTCGTCGCAACATGAACGATTACGAGCGGATGTCGGAACATATAGGACTTTTGCCTGTGGTGATGGTTTCGCCGGCAGACAGCAACCTCATACTCGGCGGAAGCGATGAACGGCGCCGTTTCATGAACGAGGTGATTTCGCAGTACGACCGCACGTATCTTGACAATATGATGCACTACAACCGTGCCCTGGAACAGCGAAACGCCCTGCTGAAATCCTTTGCCGACAACAGAACTTTCGACAGGGATATACTGGAAGTGTGGAACGAGCAATTGATCCGCACGGGAAACCTCATATTTCAAAGCCGCACAGGATTTTGCGAAGCGTTAATCCCTGTTTTTCAAGAATATTACCGGCAGATAGCAGACAGCGACGAACAGGTGAAATTAGCCTATCGGTCGCAGTTGCAGGAAAACGAATTTGCGACACTGTTGGAAAACGCGGAAGAGAAAGATCGTGTGATGCAGTTTACCACCTGCGGCGTGCACAAGGACGATTTACTGTTGCTGATGAACAACATACCGATTAAAAAAGCAGGCTCGCAGGGACAGCAAAAAACCTTCCTCGTGGCGCTGAAATTAGCCAATTCCGATTTCATCCGCCTGCATTGCAATATCACACCTCTGTTGCTGTTAGACGACATTTTTGACAAATTTGACGCCCAACGTGTCAGCCATATCGTGCGTTTGGTGTCCGGCGACAATTTCGGACAGATTTTCATCACCGACACCGGTCGCGAACACATCGAAAACATCCTGAAACAAAGCAATTGCACCCATCAACTGTTTGAAATCAACTCGGAGATGGACACAAGTTGCTGAATTTTGATAAAAAAAAAACGCCATTGCATTTCCCTATTTGAAAAAATGATTATCTTTGCGGCGCAAAATGGGTTGTTAGCTCAGTTGGTTTAGAGCATTACCTTGACAGGGTAGGGGTCACTGGTTCGAGTCCAGTACAACCCACAAGCATTGTAATTCAATTAGTTACGCGGTTTTCTCTGGGAAAAGTTTTTCTTCCATTTTTCAGGGTTTTTCCATTTGCGCCAAAAGCCGCGCAAGGCTTGTAATTCCACTTTATCGTAGAAACGAAACAGATAAAGCAAAACGGGATAACTGAATAATAAAACGGTCTTGATGCTTAATCGCATACTTAAATTCCAATCACTTATTAAACAGGCAATAAGGCTGAATATCACTCCAATACCGATTGCAAGAAATATCTTTGCGTATTCGTAACGTACAGGGTAATAGCGGTGTGCGAAAAACAGTGTCAGCAGAAAATAGATAATTTGGCTGATAAGTGTGGATAGCGCTGCGCCAATGGCATCAAAACAGGAGATCAGTACAATATTTAAAAGGAGATTAAAGACAGACACGATAATGATAATCAGCGACATGGTTTTCGTTTTATTGACAGCATACAGCCCCACATTAGCCTGCCCCATTAACATATAAAAAACAATACTGAATGCTATCAATGGGACTAAAGTATATGCATTCCAATATTCGGGGGTATTGGCAGATAAGATTTTAACTGTTTCCTGGGCAAACAGGCAAACACCGAGCACAAAGAACATTAAAATGAATGTGAGATAAGTCATTATTTTGGCATAAAACCTTTTACACTCCGGTTTGCCAATCATACCCAACATAAGAGGCAGAACAGCCATAGCAACAGGTTGAACAATGAACATTTTAAGCGTATTTGCCAGTTTAGTCCCTAATGAATACACTCCAACACTTGCCAAGCCACTGATAAAATTAAGACTGTACCTGTCGGCAATACTCATTGATATTCCAAACAATGACGATAATAAGAGAGGGAAACTGAAACGGAACATTTTTTTTAAAATAACCGTTTCGAAATGGAATTTCATATTTTTTAGCATAAAAGACAAGAAAACAGCCAGATATGCAATCCCGCCAATGATGATTGCTTCATAAATGCCTTCTACTTTGCGGTCGAGTCCAACGACAAACAATATGCTCAAGCCCAGTACGAAACATAATCTGACGAGCATAGATGCGGTAAATCGTATGGACTCCGATTTCATTCGCGCCAGCGTACTTGGCAAAGTTCCTATTAACTCAATTCCTGCCGAGCACAACATCAACCGGATTAAACGTACATATTTGTCGGAATCGAACAGTAACACGGATAGTTGCTCTGCTAAGAAGAATCCAACTACATTTATTAAAACAGCCACCCCAACGATTACGCACGACCACGTGAAGAAGACGGATTCTTGCTTTCCTTCCAATTCTTTGTCGGCAAACCAACGCATAAATGCCGAATACAGGCTCAAACCGCCCAATCCGACAAGCAGTTGCACGGTAGCCTCTAAAGTGCCAAGCATACCATATTCGGCAGTCGTGAGCCTTTCAACATAAAACGGCAGCAAGATGAAACCCACCACTTTTGCCGATATATTGCCGAGCGCATACAGCGAGGAATCTTTAAAAAGCGATTTAAGATGTTTTAGCATGATGGTATGTGCGCAGTCTTTATTTATGCTTGTTTTTTTAACACCATAATACAGCCGGATTATCTTTTGTTTTTTTAATCCACTTTATGCGTTGTTTCCAAGGTAATTGTTTGGCTGCATCGCGGCGGTCGAAAATGAGCAGGTAGGCGGCAAACGGTTGTGTTTGGTCGCAATAACGTTTTATCTGTAACAAGCCCTCTTTCTTCACCTCGGCAGGTGTTTCATACGAGTGTACTATTTTTATCTCGATGACAAACAGTTGGTTGTTGAATTGCACCGCCAAATCCATTCGGCCTCGTCCTGCTGCATATTCGCGGTCAATGTGTCCGCCGCCATTGAGAATACGTTGCAGAAATGCCATCAACAGCAGGTGGGGGAATGCTTCGGTGTAGTTTGAGCGTTCTTCCCATACCTCCGAATGTTTTTGCCAGAATTTCAGAAATTCTTTCAAAAGAGTGTCCATATCTAAGGATCCGTCTGCGTTTTTCCATTTCC
>JAITTD010000192.1 GCA_031287245.1 Bacteroidales bacterium | reverse complement strand
GCCGCCCGCATCGCCGCATTAGAAAAACATCTAAAAAACGTATCACAATGAACACAGATGAACAAATGATTCGTATATTAAATGCTGGCATAACTTTCAATTAATGGGATAATAGGGCTTTGCATCTTCGCCTGCATACACATGAACAATCCCTGTGAGTGTTCTGATTTGGGTGCCAGACAGGCGTTCTTCATACACATCGCAGATATAGTAATACACGCCGGCGGGCACAAAACGTTTGCTGTCCATGTCGCGTCCGTCCCAGTTGATGGCTGCATCGGTGGTTTTGAACACCAATTTACCCCAGCGGTTGAATATTTTCATATCCACTTGGGTGATGCCAAGAGGATTGTAGGATTTGAACAGGTCGTTGATGTTGTCGCCGTTGGGAGTAAACACATTGGGCAAGTCGAAGGCGCCACATTCGTCCATACACACGGTGTTGCTGACAGGCGACTCGTTGTTGTTGCCGTCCACAGCCGTCACGTAGTAGCATCCCACAGTCACATCCGTGTGCGAGTAAGTCAGGATGTTGTTTCCCATTACCGAATCCGTCAGCACACAGGGTTGTTTGGCATTGGGCGAATGGTAAATGCGGTATTTCACTACATCGTCCATACAGAAAGCATTGTAAGTCCATTCGAGGACGTTTTTGGTTTCAGAGCAAATGCTGTGCCCTGTCAATTCAGGTGCGCAGGGTGGCACATTATCGTAAGGCGTCACGCAGGCGATATGCGAGCGGTTTTCGTTCTCATAGCGAATGTTGTCCAACTGCCGGTAGCCGCGACTGCGAATACGATAGCAATATGTCTGTCCGTTGGTCAGTTCGGTGTCGGTAAAACTTTCCTTATTGGTAAAGCCGATGGAATCCGGATTGTTACCGGCATCATCGCAGCGATAGATGGTGTATTCGGTGTTCAACCAGGGAGTATATCGCTCAAAACTGATGATTACAGACTTATCCGATGGCTGCAATGCGGGATAGAGTGACGAAGCCGTTTCGGTATCCTCTTCCGCCGGTTCATTCAGACCGGTGTCCCACAGTTCCACCTTGTAGAAGTGGCTGTGTTTGTTTTTCGTGTCCACTGTATGCGTATATACTGTATCGTTGAGGTCTGTGGTGCTGTATATGGGCGCAGTTTCCCACGTTTCGTTATTTTCGGAATAGAAAAGGCGGTATTCAAAGGGACCCGGTTTGCCAGCAATGAGATTGTCCAAAGGTTTCCGCAGCCATGCCACGATGATTTCGCCGGATGCGTCAATGGTCGCCACATCGGCCAGTATCATCGGCGGAGTACCTGCCAGCAGCGATGTACATGATTCCTCAGAGGGGAAACTTCGCGCACCGTCAGCAAAATATGCGACCACGCGGTAGCAGTACCGGATGCCCGGGCTTAATCCGCGCCCGTTGTTGTTGTCAGAGAACGACACCTTGCCGATGCCGTTCACGGTGGCGATGCGTTCATAACCTGCGTCTGCCGGAATTCCGCCTGTACAGGAGTCCGGATAAACATCGTTCGAAGTTGTGCTGCGGTATATCTCATAACCTGCGGCATGGTCACAAGGAGTGGGCGACCAGCTGAGAAAAACGTCCTTCTTTCCGGCAAGGGACTGCAGATTTTCCACCTTAGGCGCCAACACCGTGATGCTGATGTTTGAAAAGGCAACTAATTTCACTTCCGTATTTTGGTCTTCGGCTTTGAGAGTGACCACGTAAGGCTGCTTGCGGACGTGGCTATACACTGTTTGCCAAGTGAAGCGGGCATTGGTGTAGCCTGCCCCCTCGCCGGTGACGGCAAATACAGCGCGACTCTGTTCGATACTCAGCGCACCGCCGGTGGCAGTGAGTTGTATGAAGTCGCCGTCTGGGTCGGTAGCGTGGATTTCGAGGTCAATTGCAGTGCCTGCTTCCACGCACAGCGGCTCAATGGGGGCTATGACGGGAGGGCGGTTGTGCGAATCGACCACTTCAATCTGCATATCGCGCGAAATGCTGCCTATTTTCACCCCATGCCGCCATTCGTTGATCTTGACAGCCACATTGTAAATGCCCACTTTCAGGGGACTTGCCCATATCAGGTCGCCGGTGACGGGGTTCACCACCAAGGAATCGGAGGCAGGGGGCAACGTGTAACTTTCTATCTCCACGCCGCGGTCGCGGGTGCAGGTGGTCAGTTCGTATGACAAACTGTCGCCGTCCATGTCGAAAGCCGACGGATTGTGAATGAATACCTGTCCCAACGCGGCTTTGTCAATAGGATAGGTGAGCAAATCCGGTGCATTGTTGATTCCTGAGTTGGGGTCTATCCTGAATACCGTTTTGACGGAGAAAACTACGCCCACCGAGTTGGGTATGTTTTCTACACCGAGATTTCGGTTGGGGTCTTCTACCACGATGGTGTAAACGCCCGCTCCCGGATAGGTATGCTGTATGATATACACGTTTTTCTTATAGTTGTCGGGAAGGATTTGCTCGCTGTTTCGCTGCATGGTCGATACGGTATTGTCGCCCCAACTGATGTCCAACTGCGCACGGTCTGCCTGACTGAGCGTATAAGTGAACGTGGTGACCGTAAATTCATACGTTTGCCCTGATATGTGCTTGTACACAATCTGTCCTGCACGGTTGTGGGTGGCATTTGCCGGCACACACTGCAACACACTGCACAACAGAATGAAAAAGTATTTATATCTGACTGTCATAATGCAAGTTCGAGTTTACAATTATTTCTGTTTAAACTATATCCCTCTTCTCTTTTACCAATTCCAATGATGACCAAATTAGTCTGCTGTCGGAAAAAATCCGTCAGCACGCGGTTTTCGACGGCTATATGTTGGATGGCGCCTGCACTTTTGCCTGTCATATAAATCCACAAGGCACCCTCGCTGACAATCATACTGTCGGTTTGCAGCACCAGCCGATTGCGCCGGTTCACCTCCACGCTCAGCCTTTCGGCAATGTATTCGCCGATAAGTCGTCGGCTGTTGCGATGTTCTTTCGGTGTTCCGATCCATCCGTTGATATTGTACTTATTGTGCAACATCGTTTCCATATCGTCCGTAAACACTTTCAGCGAAAGGGTTACCACCGAACGGGATGCATCAATATCAACATTGCACACCGACACATAGACAGGGTGGAACAAAGCGCTGCAAACATTCAACCAAACTGCAAGAAAAAGTGTCATCCGACTGGAATAAAAACATGCAAATGTACATAAATAAATTTACCTTTCGTTGAAAAAATCACTTGTCTCGCTTTGGCGGCTTGTTTGGTTTATAGGATGTTGGAAAATTTGTTCATCATTGTTCCTTTTGTGTCAGAAAACTGCAAAATTCGTCTAAAGAATGTTGCAAAACTTCTTTTGGGATGAGTTGGCGCTTGTATTCGGCTATCATTGTTGGACTTAAACTGCGGCTCATTGCATATTCCACCACATTACGGTCTGCTTCCTGACAAAGCAAAATGCCGATACTCGGATTTTCATTACTGCGGCGCACATCGCGGTCGATGGCTTCGAGGTAAAATTCAAGTTGTCCCATATATTCGGGCTTGAATTTGCCTGTTTTGAGTTCAATCGCTATCAGACACTGTAATCCTCTATGATAGAATACCAAATCGACTTTGAACGTAGAATTGCCTACTTGCAAAGGCAATTCCGTAGCGTAATACATAAAATCTTTTCCGATTTCGAGTATAAAATCTTTCATATTCAATAAAATGCCGTTTTGCAAGCGTTTCTCAGAATGTTTTTTCGGCAGTCCGAGAAAATCCACAAACAGAGTATCTTTGAGCATTGGCGTTATTTGCGGATAGATTTCTTTCAATCCCTTTGAAAGATTGTGTTTGTCGCCCATCAGCGAAGAAAAAGTATTGGTTTTGAGACAACGGCGTAACTCTCTTAAATTCAGCCGTTCTTTGTATGCATACAGTACATAAAAAATGCGTTCTTCAATTCTTTGACAGGCATCTAAAATCTCAAAATGATTGGTTAATGTGGTTAAATTCAGAAAGTCGGAAAATCGTATCATTCCAAATGGCACAAATTCGGCTTCTAATTGTGCCGTCAGTGACGGCACAATTTCCACATCTTCTATTTGTGCCGTTTTAGGCTGCACAAATGTATTAAGTTTCAATTTTTCAGATAGTTGTCTAAATTCAGCAGAAGAATAGGCATCGTACAAAGACACCATTTTATAAATAGTTCGTCTGCTGTATCCTTTCAAAGTCGGGTCTTGCGAGCGCAGGTATTCCGAAAGTTGCATAACGGTTTTGCTCCCCCATGCAGCATTTTTGAGCCGTGCCGAGACATACGCCCCTACTTCCCACGCTGTGAGCAAATTTTCATTGTTCACGGTTTGCAGCGCCCGCGAGCGGTGCAGTGAAATAATTCCGTGTACCTGCTGAAATTCTTGTGTTGCTATGTTTGTATTTTCCTTTTCCATTTTCCGTCTCTTTCAACAATAAAGTAACTGCAAAAGTATTACTTTTTCCTGAATTGATACTTTTTATTTTAGAGTTCAAAATGATTGCTAACGAAACGGGCGGAAAAGGATTTACTTTTTGGGGGACGTTTTTTTGTCTATACCAAAGCCCACTCTTTCCATTTTACCCCAACTTCTAACTCCTCTCAGATAATCAATATTTCCACGAACAGCCCACAATACTGTGCGAGGGTGATATACAACCGGTTCCAGCAGCGCTGTCAAAATTAATTTGAGGACATCTCTCCGATTTTTATACTTGTGGAAAGTTTTTTCTTCAAACAGGATGGCAAACATACTGATCATGATGGCAAATGTATATACAAAGGCGAATAAATGCAGGAAGAATGTCCAATTCACTTGATGGGTGACGATTAGAAAGAGGAACCACACATAGCCTGAAAATTCGAGAAGAGGGGCTGCCCATTCAAACAGCAACCAATAGGTATAACCCAATATGCTGAATTTCCCATATTTGGGTTTCATGAAAAGGTCTCGGTGCATGATGAGTGTTTCCAATGTTCCGCG
The DNA here is from genome assembly GCA_031287245.1 of Bacteroidales bacterium. Taxonomy (GTDB): domain Bacteria; phylum Bacteroidota; class Bacteroidia; order Bacteroidales; family UBA4181; genus JAIRLS01. The sequence continues at coordinate 8,875 of JAITTD010000192.1, read as the reverse complement.
TGTCCAGCGGTTGCGCTGGGTGGCAAGTTGTGTTGACGTATCCGGCACCTCTGTCCATGCCAGTGGATCGGGAATATATACCACCTGATATGGGATTTTACAGGTCACCATATAACGTCTCATGCGCACCACCAGTTCCATATCTTCACCCACTGTTTTGGTACTGTATCCACCGCATTGGATGACTGTTTCCTTATCAAACAGTCCTAACGCGCCGGAAATCAGCAACAATCCGTCCAAATGGCTCCAAGCCATGCGGGAAAGCAGGAATGCTCTGGTATATTCAAGCGCTTGAACGCGGGGCAAAAAACGGTTGGACAAATGAATGTTTTTGATTTTACCGTTTTCTATCTCACATGAATTGGCTATTCGAAGCACACCTCCTGTTCCTATCACTTTTTTGTCGGTTTCTTCCATGAACGGTTTCACCATTTTCAGCAAGACGTCCGGTTCCACAATTGAATCAATATCTATACAACAGATTAAATCTTTTTTGGAAGTGTTGATACCCGCATTCAAAGCGTCTGCTTTTCCGCCGTTTAGTTTGTCAATCACTGTCAGTTTTTGATATGCCTTGTTGCGCGATTTGTACATTCCTCGAATCTTTTGGCAGGGTAACCGGTAATCAAAGTAATAATTCACTTTTTCCAGTTCAAAAAAATCGACCATCTTTCTGAAAGTATTGTCTTTACTGCCGTCGTTGATGATAATGATTTCGTAATTGTTGTAATATATTGCATTTAACGCAATAATATTTTCAACAATGGTGCGTTCTTCGTTGTATGCAGGCGCTACAATTGAAATAGAAGGAGTAAGAGGAGCCAAAATAATAGAGTGGTAATCCACATAACTGTTTTTTCGCAAATAATTACGAAGCGAAATGGCAGATATTACGGCTAATATAAAATACACGCCAAATATAAAACAAGTGACAATCAATACAGCGTTATTGACTGCATAAAGGAAAGTATCTGCTAAAAATCCCGTACTAAGCAATTCTTTTGTCAAGTACATGCCGTATTATTATTTGATAGTTTTTATATTCGGAGTTCATCAAATTCACCAGTGTCGAAATACCGGCTTCGCCCATTTTATTGATGGCGATTGCCGCAGAAATTTGCAGTTGAATATCATCTTCTTTGTCAATGACCAATTTCAGGAACGGAATCATGGATTCGTCCGGTATTTTACCCATCACCTTCACTATAGCCAGTTCATTCCTGTATGTTTCGTTTTTATACATGAATTTCAACTTCGGCAACATTTCGCGCAAGCCAAGTTCACCACAGGTAATAATAGCCATGTGTCTGATGTCTTCGCGCGGATGTTGCAAACATTCTGCAATAGCCGAAACAGCCTCTTTCTGTTTGAAAATGCGAATCATCCGCAGCGCAAACAGTATCACGGTGTCATTGGGCGAAGCAGTCCAACGGGAAAATTGCGGAACGGGCAGATCGTGCAACTCTGTCAATTCGTGCACATTCAGTTGTTCCCAAAGTGTAAAAGGATGTTTCAGATGGTCTAAAAATTCGAATGGATTGCGCTTATTCAAACGGATTAGAGCCAATTGAGCCTCCATCCTGAGAAATTTGTTCCGGCTTTTCAATGCCTTGTCCAGATGTTTAAGAATATCGGCTTTGCGGATATGCATGAATGCTAATTCTTTAAACCCTTTCACCTTGATGTGCCATCGCTGACTCCTGATTTTGCGCATGGAATCTTTGTCCAAATACAGTTGTATATACAGGGATCGCAAGGCTATCTTCTGGCGTCCTGCGATATTGATACTCAAATCGATGATTTCATTTATCAACCTGTTCCGGTTAAACTCATCCCTGGCTATCCTCAACAGTTGCTTGAAAGCATCATCAGTGCCTTCCGTATCAAGGTAATTCAGTAACAACCGCTGATATTCCACCCGCAACCAGTCTTCCTTTCTTTGTGTTTTGTTGATCTTGTTGCGGTTCAATAATATCCATGTCAAAGTGACAAAAAACGAGATACTGCAAATAGCCACAATGAAGGTCAATGTTCTGACGGATAAAAATTCACCTTCCGATTGTTCCAGTGTAATTATATCAAGGGGCAACAGCAGCATCATTTTGCATCATTTTTTATTGAACATATTAAAAAAGTACCTTGCGCCCAGCGTAGCCAGCACACGCCCGTCTGATTCGTATGTGTAGCCTGCATTGGCATGAATAAACCACCGATGGGTCAGGTATTTCTGGATACCGACAATGGCGGTGTAGGCATTGTCACGCAAAGCGTTGAATTGTACCAATTCGTCACTGTAAGAGCCGACAGCCCCTGCCACATAGAAATATTGCTCACGCTTATTGCCGAAATATCGGCGATAATTGAGTACCAGTGATTCCTGAGAGTGGAAATCGTAAAAACCTCGCAAACAAAAATAATTGAGATGATATGTATAGGACACTGAACCAGTAAGAATCCATTGGATGGTATGGCTGTTCCAGTCTATCATTCTTCCGCCCAGCGATACTTCAACCGGTTTCGCCACTGCCTGAAAAAATTCCAGCGCTGCCTTGTGTCGCGGGAAATAGGCGTTGGAGGCTGAAAAAGCATATTCGCCATACAGATAATTGGAGGGAAACAGTTTTTGATAGCCTTCCAATTCTATCTGGTAAGCCGGATGGATCAAAGGTATCTTTTCGCCCACATTCAGTCTGGCTATGTACGACGCTCTTTTCAAGCCTTTGTATAAGCCAGTGGACGTCACTAATCGGGTATTCGGCGAGGCGTAATTTTCAAAATACTGTTCAAGAAAAACATAATCCTGATACTGGTTCTGTTTTTCTCTTTGAAGTTCCTCTGTAATTCGCGTTTGGAGGGATAAGAATGATTCATCATGGGGGTTGTTCACCAATCCTTTGTTCGTATAAACCAATGCCTGAGCGTATTGTTTATCCCAAAACTCGGTATTGGCGGCTATTAACAACCATTGCGTATCATTTTCAAACTCCGGCAGCAGTTGACGCAAAGTGATCCGTGCCGAATCAAATTGACTGTTCCAACCGTAAGTCTGCCCTGTGAGCAGAATGGCGTCTGCATGACCGGGTGAAAGTGTCAATAATGTGCGCAATTGCTCCCTTGCAATGTTCAATTTGCCGGAATGGGCATTCTGACGGGCAAGATAATACAGGGAATCTACATCCGGTTGCGGTTGTGCTTCTGTGATGAAACAGGACAAGCCGAAAAACACAATATACAGTGTAATACGACGCATGTTATGTTGGTGCAAATATAGAAATTTATGGTGCAAATATAGAAATAACTTTTGATAAAACCATTTTTTATTTTTAGTCCTAAATTTTTTTTGAGGTACCCTCTGCGCCGTAGTTCCGCAGGGATGGCACTTTTTGTCTTTCTGTGTTGTCCCTTGCAGGGTAATTATAAATTATGAATTATGAATTATGAATTATGTGCTACACATTTTCGAGTCCCGCAGGGACGGCACTTTATTAACCGTAGATTTTAATCTACGGACAGGACAGGGCGAACAGAGAGCACCCTCTGCGCCAAGTCCCGCAGGGACGGCACTTTCTGTGTCGGCCCTGCGGGACTTGGCTGTAGTCGTGTATCTTCATCACCGTATGCTGAAGCATACGGTTAATAAAGGGCTGTCCCTGCGGGACAAAACACCTAACGGGGACTTTCCCCTATTAGGGGAAACCCGAAAACTTTTTAAGAAGCCTCTCCCCTATTAGGGGAAGCTCAAAAACTTTTTAAGAAGCCTTTCCCCTATTAGGGGAAACCCGAAAACTTTTTAAGAAGCCTTTCCTCTAATAGGGGAAGTTCAAAAACTTTTTAAGAAGCCTCTCCCCTAATAGGGGAAGCCCGAAAACTTTTTAAGAAGCCTCTCCCCTAATAGGGGAAACCCGATTTTTTTAAGAAGCCTTTCCCCTATTTCAATTACGAATTAAAAATTACGAATTACGGCGTTTTCCCGTTCATCCGTTCATCCGTTCATCCGTTTCTCCGTTTCTCCGTTCACCCGTTTCTCCGTTTCTCCGTTCCTCCGTTCATCCTTTTCCCCAATTTTCCTGCCACTTCTTCCATCAGCCATCGTGGTGTGGAGGTGGCGCCGCATATACCGATGGTTTGCGCCGAGTCGAACCATTCTTTTGCGATGTCGTCTGTGTGTGCAATCAGGTAACTGCGTGGGTTGGCTTTTTTGCACACTTCGTAGAGGGCGTGACCGTTGGAACTTTTGCTTCCGCTCACAAATACGATTACGTCATGGCTGTCGGCAAACTCAATTAAATGATGTTCGCGGTTGGATACCTGCCGGCAGATGGTGTCGTTCACCTCAAAGGGAATGTCCTCGCAGCGACGGCTTTTTCGCTCGTCGTCAATGCGTTGTTTCACATCGTTCAAACCGGCTATGGTCATCGTGGTTTGCGCAAAGAGATACACCGGACGCGTGAAGTCGATGCGTCCGGTCTCTTCTACAGAGGCAATCACCAATGCCGTGTCGTTCGTTTGTCCCACCAATCCGTTCACTTCGGCATGGCGGGGTTTGCCGTAAATGACCACCTGCCCGCCGTCTGCCAGCGAGCGCAGATAAGCCTTGTGCACTTTCTGCTGCAAATTCAGCACCACCGGACAAGTGGCATCTATAAGGCTAATTCGGTTAAGTTTGGCTGTGTGGTAAGTAGAAGGCGGCTCGCCGTGTGCGCGAATCAGCACTTTGGCATCGTGTATCTCTTGCAACTGTTGGTGGTTGAGGCTACTCATGCCACTGCGGTTGAGCCGTGCCACTTCCTGTTCGTTGTGCACAATATCGCCGAGGCTGTACAAGCCGCCGCTGTTTTGCAGCGCGTCCTCTGCCATACGGATGGCGCGTACCACCCCGTAGCAAAAGCCCGAACCGGTGTCAATATCGATGGTGATGCCGGTTTCAAATTTTGCTTTGGCAACAATACCTGCTGCATCATATCCGCACTCGTGCTGCAACTCGCACACGCTGCCGTGTGTGATAAACCGGTCGGGTATGCCTAATGTTTCCACCTGCACGGCGTAAGCGTGTTGATTGGCAAATTCGAGCACTGCGCTTCCCAATCCGCCTGTCACCGAGCCGTCTTCCACCGTTATCAGTCGTTGATGCTTGCGGCATATTGTGTGCAAAAGTTCTTCGTCCATGGGTTTTAGAAAACGCATATCATAGTGTGCAGCCTGTATCCCACATTCTTCCAACTGTCGGCAAGCCTCTGTCACATTGTTGCCTGCCGTACCAATGCTAACGATGCCGACGTCTTCGCCTTCCCGCATGATGCGCCCTTTCCCGACAGGGATATGTTCAAAAGGCAACTTCCATTCGAGATGTATGCCGCAGCCTTTGGGATAGCGGATGACAAAAGTGCCTCGATTTTCTGCCTGAGCGGTAAACAGCAGGTTGCGCAGTTCCTTTTCGTCCATTGGCGCTGAGATAATGATGTCGGGAATAGGTCTGAGGTATGCCAAATCGTAGGCGCCGTGATGAGTGGCGCCGTCTTCGCCCACCAGTCCCGCTCTGTCAATGCATAGCACTACCGGCAGTTTCTGCAAGGCGACATCGTGAATCACCTGGTCGTATCCGCGTTGCAGAAAGGTGGAATAGATGTTGCAGAAGGGCGTCATTCCGCTGATAGCCAGTCCTGCAGAAAAAGTCACCGCGTGCTGTTCGGCAATGCCGACGTCGAAAAAGCGGTCGGGGTAGCAGTGCATCAGGTGTGCCATGGAGCAACCGGTGGGCATAGCGGGAGTGACGCCTACAATCCGGTCGTTGATGGCAGCCAATTCCGTCAACGTTTGCCCGAAAACTTCCTGATAGGTAGGAGGCTGAGCTTTGTCTGACGGCATACAAATCAGTTCGCCCGTTTCCATGTTGAATTTGCCGGGTGCGTGCCAGCGAGTCTGCTCTTTTTCGGCAAATTTATATCCTTTGCCTTTTACCGTCACCACGTGCAGCAGTTTGGGACCCTGTATGTGTTGCAAATCTTCCAGCACACGTGTCAGATATGCAATATCGTGTCCGTCCACCGGACCGAAATAGCGAAATCCCAAGGATTCGAACAGATTGCCTTGTTTGAGCAGCATTGATTTAAGCACTCTGCCTATGAGTTGGAAAAAGCGAAGGAAACGGTTGTGTTTGCGCATCCTGTTCCAAACGTTGGTCTTCAACCTGTTGTAGGTGCCGGAGGTGGTGATGTCCAACAGATATTCTTTCAGCGCCCCGACATTCGGATCGATAGCCATATTGTTGTCGTTGAGCACCACTAACATATTGGCGCCCGCAGCGCCGGCGTGATTCAAAGCCTCAAACGCCATCCCGCCGGTCAACGAGCCATCGCCGATGACGGCAATCACTTGTCGCGACTCGTTTTTCAGCCGTGCAGCCGTAGCAATGCCCAAGGCTGCCGAGATGGAAGTGGACGAATGCCCTACCCCAAAAGCATCGTATTCACTTTCGGAAGGCAAGGGAAATCCGCTCAGCCCGCCGTATTTTCGGTTGGTCTGAAAGGCGTCCCTGCGTCCGGTCAGGATTTTATGCGCATAAGCCTGATGCCCCACATCCCAAATGATTTTATCTTCGGGTGCGTTAAAAGTATGGTGCAGCGCTATCGCCAACTCAACCACACCCAGATTAGCACCCAGATGTCCAGGATTCTGACTGGTAGCTTCTATGATAAACATTCTGAGTTCCGCAGCCAGCGCTATCAATTCGTCCATCGTCAGATGTTTTAAATCGGATGGTGAATCTATTCTGTCAAGCAGGTTATCAGATTTAGTCACTAAATTACGCAAAATCTATATCAATAAAAAAACGGCACAAATATACGACAATTATAAAAAAGCATGTATCTTTGCAGCGTTTTTTAGTTTTTTGACTTTTATGATTAGCAGAAGATTGCTTCGAATCAAGATTTTACAAGTTCTTTACGCTCGATTTAGCCAATCAGCCAAACAGAACAATCCCGAACCGTGTGAAACGGAAAACACAGAAAAAGTGTTGGATTTTAGTGTTTTGAAAGCCTATGAGTTGTACTATTACGTGCTGTTGCTGGCAATTGCCGTCAAGCGTTATGCCGAATCGCGCATAGACATTGCAATGAATAAGAAACTTCCTACGTATGAAGACCTGCATCCGAACACCCGTTTCGTGGACAATGAGGTGATACAGCAATTGCAGTCAAGCCAAACGTTCCATGCCTATCTGAATCAGCACAAACTGAGTTGGGTGAATCATCCCGAATTGATAAAGCACTTGTATTTAAACCTGATCCAATCGGACTATTACAAACAGTATATGGACAACGATGTGGTCAATTACGAAAAGGACAAGGAGTTGCTGATTTATTTCTTCACCCACGAACTGGAAAACAGCGATTTGCTCAGCCAGATTATGGAAGAGCAAAGCATCTTTTGGAATGACGATATGGATTTTGTTGTCACCTTTGTTGTGAAAACGATAAAAGGGATGCAGGCGGGCAAGGAGGTACCGATTTCACCGATGTACAAATCGGACGCCGACAGGCTGTTTGCCCATGAGTTGCTGCGGGCTACCATCAAAAATTACAGCAAATACGAGAAATTGATTGAAAAACACGTTGAAAACTGGGATGTTGAACGCATGGCTTTGACCGACAAGTTGATTATGCAAATGGCAATTAACGAATTGGTCGAATTTCCGTTTATCCCCATCAATGTCACGTTTGACGAATATATCGAATTGCCCAAATCCTATTCCACCCCTAAAAGTTCGGTTTTCATCAATGGTTTGCTCGATAAAATATCGGAAGAACTCCATAAAGAAGGAAAAATAGTGAAACAGGGGCGAGGTTTGATTGATGAATAAGCATGATAACCTTCAATTGCAACGGTAAGTTAGTCACCCTGGAACAGCCCATTGTGATGGGTATTCTAAACATTACGCCCGATTCATTCTACGATGGCGGCAAATACCGTTCCGAAACGGAGGTCATAGCCCGTTGTGCAGCCATGTTGGAAGAAGGCGCTACGATAATTGACGTAGGCGCTGTGTCCACACGCCCCGGTTCCGCGCAAGCCACTGCTGCCGAAGAAGAGCAACGCCTCACCGATGCACTGTCCGCCATCCGCAAGGAATTTCCCGATGTACTGCTCTCATTAGATACCTATCGCGCCGACATTGCCCGCAAGATGGTTCACCTCTTTGGCGTGGACATCATCAACGATATTTCCGCCGGAACCATAGACGGCACTATGTTTGAAACCGTTGCCTCGCTCAATGTGCCCTACATCCTGATGCACATACAGGGAACGCCCGAAAACATGCAGAATCACCCGACATACAACCATTTGATGGGTGAAGTGATTGCCTTTTTCAGGGAAAAAATGACCCGTTTGCGGTCGCTGGGCGTGAAAGATATCATTCTTGACCCCGGATTCGGTTTCGGCAAAACCATGGAACACAATTATGAACTGCTCAACCAACTGCAACAGTTGGACATCTTTGACTGTGCCGTATTAGCCGCCGCTTCACGCAAGTCAATGATTTACAAATTGCTTGACATCGACCCCACACAGGCGCTGAACGGCACTACGGTGATCAACACGCTTGCTTTGCTGAACGGAGCCGACATTCTGCGCGTTCACGACGTAAAAGAAGCCGTTGAATGTATCCGCATTTTTCAGAAATACAAAAAAACGCCCCCATTAACAGCCCGATAATAACGATCTTTTTTTGAAAATATTTGCGTTTCCGGTTTGGCTATGCGAATATTTTTTCCGAACTTTGCCAAAGTTTTTCAGTCAGGTTTGTTAAATCTTTTTTAACCGACCAACCGATTTGCTGTGAATATATTTAAAAAAGGTCTGAATAATTGAAGAT
>JAITTD010000153.1 GCA_031287245.1 Bacteroidales bacterium | reverse complement strand
CGAAATGACCATACACTTTTTTCAACGCTTCCAATACTCTGGGATTGCCGCCGGCTTCGTAATAAGCAACCAACGCCCGTCCCATGTGGGAATGTGCCCAATTGTTAAATCCATCTTTTTTATAATCCATTTCATGCCAATAAATGAAGGATTTTCCGCCATTCAGCACCCCGTCAACTACCATATCCAATCGGGCACTTATTTTATTTATCAAGGCACTGTCGTTTAGAATATAAGCCAAGCGGACTGCGCCATCGAGCCAGTAGGAAGATTGTTCCAGAGACCAGCCCAGCCCGGTTTCCGGGTCAGTCCCGCGGGCTTCAAATCCGACACCTTTCCACGCCATTCCATAAGTGGTGCTCCATTCATCCAGATGACCGGTTATTCCTTGCGAAGCCGATATTGCCACATCCTTTATCCAACCCTGCGGCTGAATGGCTCCGGCAGGAAGGGAAATAAATGCCGGTTTTACTTTCAATGAGGTATCATTGATTATAAAATCACGTTTGTTTAGAAAAACACGTTCTCGCTCGTTGAGTACAGGATCCGAATTGCACGAACTTAAAATTACGGTGGATGCTGTTATTGATAAAACAGCGGAAAAAATCTTTTTCATAAAATCTTTTTTTAATTGAATGTTCATCATTTTTTTATATAAAGTGAATAAAAATACAAAGTTTGTTCGTGTCCAAAAATTAACCGGCTTAAGTTTGAAATTAACCGGCTTAATTTTAAAATTCTTCAAGAGAAATTTTTGGATTCTTGCCCAAGTATTTTCAAAAAGTTGGTCAAGTATTTGTGAAGTGTTGAAGGGAATATCATTTTCAGGCATTTTGTGTTGGCGAGAAACGGCATTTACGGCGGTGTTTTGCCGCAGATTATCAAGGGCTGTTTTTGCAATTCTCGTCATCATTACTTATTTTTTGCTTTTTAGACTTTTCGGCTGCGAAATTACACATTAAATTTTAATCTGCAATAATATTTCTTTATCGGGATATAATGCCCGAAGGGCTTGATTTTCATAACCGCAGGCGAGCGAAGCGTTGCCTGCGGTAGTGCGAACACGAACACTACTTCCTGAAAGGCAGCACTGAAAGGCTACCAATGTGCTGCCTTTCAGGCAGGGACCGGCGAGGGCTTCTGCCGCAGGTCGATGACCTGCGGTTATGAAAATCCCGCCCATTCGGGCGACAAGCTCGCTTGAATTGTTACTTGGCATCCAACGGAGAGAAACGATAAGTAACTCCCGCTTGTGTACTGATTTTTATCCGTTCTCCTTCGTAAACAGTTTCTCCTTTTTTGCCTTTCACCTTCACTTTGCGATTTTTCCAAGGGTTGAGCAAATTCAATTCACGTCCTTTTTCGCTTAAAATGGATAAATCAATTACCTCTCCATTCTTGAGTGCGGCGGATACCAAAAAAGCGCCTTCTACCCGAATTTGATGGAAGGAGGCATCCTTGTTTTTCGGCCAGACAGGGAAAAGACGCACCACGCCCTGATGTCCCATGCAAAGCATTTCATTGATGGTGTTGGGCACGGTACTCCAGTTTTCAACGCCATGCGCGTTATTTAATTGATAACCATTTGGAAACGTGTGTTCGGAATACCGATGCAAATGATATAAAATGCTGTCCGCATCATAGCCTGACCGCACGGCTGCGGGGAAAAAACTGTTGCTTCCGTTGCCGTCCAACCACCGCTGCATGACACTGATGGTATTGATAGCCACTTCCTGCAGTTTGGGGTCGCTGTCCAAGCCGATTTGTCCGGCAGGATAAATATGCTGAATACCCAATGTATTGTCGTTCCACCATTCTGTCCCCTTTTCGGAATAGCGAAATACGGTTTTTCCGTTGCGTTGCTGAAAGGTGTAATTGGAAAGATGGTCTTTGATATACAGCCACTTGTCGCGTTTGTCGGCATCCACACCGAGAAATTCGCTCATATCCGTAACCGTCTGCATAAGCAGGCGAACCAAACCCAAACTCAATATCGGGTTTACGGTGCCAATCGTGCCTTCGTGAATGGCATCGTTGTAAATCACGTAACGACCGTCTTCAAACCTCAAATACTTTTCCCAAAAATTGGCTGTCAAGCGGATGTAAGGATAGACTTTTTCGGCAAAAGCCTTGTCATAAGTATGATAAAACTGCATGGACAAATTGACTACCGAGTATGCCGCATTGCTCTTTTGTCCCCAAAACAAGCCGTCTTCTTCGATATTTCTATTTTCCCTCCAGTTTCTTCGGTGCTGCTCCATTAACGGCGACCAGCGCGTGGTTTCGATGCCCAGCGGACCTATCCCGACGGGAAGAAGGATACCGTCCGAAATCCCCGTTACCTTCTCCGAATAATATTTGCCGCGAGGAATCATGGCAAGCAGGGGTGAGTAATACGGTTCCGCCTGCTCAATGCGATTGGCGGAATAAAGGGCGTAGAAAGGCGCCATGTGGTTGTAATTCAAATGGTAATCGCCGCCCCAACTCGGTTGTTCTTTCGTAATCCACGTGCCGAAAATAGGCGGCGGAAAATCCAAATCCCGGCTGCAGGAAGCCGTACCGTACAAAGAGAGGTAATATTGCTTTTCTATCACGCTGTCGGGAATCGAAACGCAGGATTTTTCCCAATAGTTGTGCCACCATTGTTTGTGGTCTTTTTCGATGGCAGCCAATCGCTTGGGTGTACATTCGGTCACTTTTCGGATAACAGCCTCCACACAGTCCGCAGTTTTGAAATTGCTTGAAAATGCGCAGACAAATCGCACCGGCTTGCCTTGTGTCAAAGTGAAGCGACCATCGCGACCGCCTGCCACCAGCAAGGCAATCGCAGCCTTGGTGGGAATATCGACCGAATCTTCAAAAGCACGTGAAAGGTATTGAATGTCTTTTTCCGTTGCACCGATTTCCATTTTACCCGGATAAGCCGGCTCCAAGGGCGGACGGTTCAGTATTTCTTTCTCGCAGGGTAGCACAAGTTGCACGTTTCCTTCCAACGAACCTTTGCCTGTCATGCTGATTTCCACCGCCATAATATCGTCCGTAGCGGAGACGAACGTTTTGTAAACCACGGCAATATCTCCTTTTTGAAAACGGGCGGTGGTTACGGCGTCATATAGCTGTTGTTCTATCAAAAAAGAAGCGCCTTCCAACTGCGGAATAGACAATTCCACTTTGCCCAAAACAACAGGATAGCCTTCGTTGTGAGCGGATTTCAATCGCCAGAAATCGTTCCTTGCCACATAAAACACCTGCTTTTCGGGATTGCCCGACAAAGCCACCCCGGTGAAACCATTGCCCAACAAAGGAGCATCCACCGACCTGTCGTGCGGTATCCGTTTGGCGGGTTCTGTAAACCGGATGATGTGTTTGCCGACAATATCTGCCGGCTTTTGAGCATGCATAAACATTGCACTGCAAAATAACAAGATGCTTGCGCCAATGAATTTAATTTGTTTACTGTTCATTCCGAAGAATAAAATACGTTTTATTTTTCACAGCGCAAAGATACTGTTATTTTATGAAACTGCAAGAATGCAAGCCCGAAAAAAGAACCCGATTAAAATGCGCAATTATTACATTTATTTATTTTTCTTCATCGTAAATTGTAGCACCCGCCGTTTGGAAGCAGTATGTTTTTTATCAATTTGCCGTCAACATATCTCGGTACAGACAACAATTTCCACACCGAAGCCGCACAAAAAATTGAAACGCTAGCCCGCCGAAGTCTTGTCGCCGGGCTTTGTGTATTCAAGCATGATGGGTGAATCAAAAAAAGTTGCATTTTTTTTCAAAAAAATCATTGCGCTTTCAAAAATAGTGACTATATTCGCCAAAAAAATAAATGATGATGGACTGGTTGAATAGTTTGGAGCCTGTGTTGAAAGCTTACTGGATGATGGCGGGGGTTGCCACGCTGATTTTCGCAATACAGACAGTATTGACCTTTGCAGGCTTGGATGGCGGGGGGGATGGCGCAGACACCGATTTCAGTGGAGATGCTTCCACAGAAGGCGCTTTCCCGTTCTTTTCACTCCGCAATTTGGTGAATTTCTTTCTGGGCTTCGGTTGGGGAGGTGTATGTTTTTACAACAGTTTTTCGTCCCATGCGTTGATTGTGCTGTGCGCCTTGCTGACAGGAATTGCGTTTGTGCTTCTCTTCTTTTTCCTCATCAAGATGTTTCTGAAATTGGGCAGGGACAACACCTTTAAAATTACCGAAACACTACAGCGCACTGCCGATGTGTATTTATCCATTCCTGCCGAAAAATCAGGGAAAGGGAAGATTCAAATCAGCGTGCGCGGTTCTGTGCACGAGATTGACGCTATGACTGCGGGCGAAAAAATCTCTACCGGCGCCATTGCCCGCGTAGTAGATATCATCGACAGCCAAACCGTTTTAGTATCAAAAATCTGAGTAAAAATTGAAAAAATAATTAATAACAAAAATGATTATGGATCCATTGTATTTAATAGTAATTGCAGTAGTGGTAGGCTTCATCTTAGTGATGTCGTTAATAAAACGCTACAAACGTTGTCCTTCCGACAAAATATTGGTTGTGTATGGCAATACCGGCGGTTCTTCCGCCAAGTGCATTCACGGCGGCGGCGCTTTTATATGGCCGGTCATTCAGGATTACGCTTTCCTGAGCCTGACGCCCATTTCCATTGAGGCGAATCTCACCAACGCTCTCAGTCGGCAAAATATCCGCGTGGACGTGCCCTGTCGCTTTACAGTCGGTATTTCCACCGAATCAGACAGTATGAACAACGCTGCTGAGCGTCTGTTGGGACAGTCGTCCGACCAGATTCAGGAATTGGCGCGGGATATACTCTTCGGACAGTTGCGTTTGGTCATAGCCACTATGTCAATCGAAGAAATCAACTCCGACCGCGACAAGTTTTTGGAGAATATATCCAAGAACGTGGAAGCAGAGTTGAAGAAAATCGGTTTAAAACTCATCAATGTGAATGTTACCGATATCAAGGACGAGTCGGGATATATTGCGGCATTGGGTAAGGAAGCAGCAGCCAAAGCCATCAACGAGGCAAAAGTAAGCGTTGCCGAACAGGACAAGATTGGCGAGATTGGACGCGCAGAAGCAGAGCGGGACACACGTGTAAAGACTTCTGCTGCCAATGCTATTGCTGTGCAGGGCGAGAACACTGCCAAGATAGACATTGCCAATTCCGACGCCGCCCGTCGCGAAAAGGAAGCCGAAGCGCTGAAAATAGCCATGACCGCTGAAAAAGTGCAGCAGGCACGTGCCTTACAAGAGGCTTATGCAGCAGAACAATTAGCAGAGCAAGCCCGTGCAGAACGTGAACGCTCCACACAACAGGCAAATGTGATTGTGCCGGAAGAGATTGAAAAACAGCGCCGTATCATCGAAGCGCAGGCAGAAGCCGAGAAAATAAGGGAAAACGCCAAGGGACAGGCGGATGCTATCTATGCCAAAATGGAAGCCGAAGCCAAAGGTTTGTACCAAATCCTGACCAAACAGGCAGAAGGGTATGAAAAAATGGTGAAAGCAGCCGGCGGCGACCCGCAAAGCGCTTACCAACTTTTGTTGATCGAAAAACTGCCCGAATTAGTCAAAACGCAAGTGGAAGCCATCAAAAATATCAAGATTGACAAAATTACCGTTTGGGACAATTTGGGCGGACAGGACGGCAATACCACAACAGCGGGATTTATCTCCGGTTTGATGAAAGCCGTACCACCGCTGGGCGACCTGTTCAATCAGGCAGGAATGAATCTTCCTGACTATTTGGGTACGAAAATAGACGCAGGTAAGACAAAAGCCCTTCCGCAAAAGCCAAAAACACCGGAAAATACAGTAAAAAAAGAAGAAAACCCCACGTCTGAGAAATAAATGGAAACCGTAGAGCAACGCATCCAAGCCTTGCGTAAGGAGTTGGAACATCACAATTATTTGTATTATGTGCAGTCGCAACCTGTAATCAGCGATTACGACTACGATATGATGCTCAAAGAGTTAGAAAAGTTGGAACAGGAAAACCCACAGTTTGCCGACGTTAACTCGCCTACGCAACGGGTGGGCAGTGATTTGAATGTGGAATTTCAGCAGGTGAAGCACCAATCGCCAATGCTATCGTTGGACAACACCTATAACGAGGGTGAATTGAAAGACTTTGACGCAAGAGTGGCAAAAGAACTGACTTCCGACTATCGTTATGTGTGCGAATTGAAATACGACGGACTTTCTGTGAGTTTGACCTACAAAAATGGAGCACTGTTGCGGGCTGTAACCCGCGGTGACGGCGTGCAAGGCGATGATGTGACGGCAAACGTCCGTACCATTAAAAGTGTTCCACTGAAATTGCGCGGTACGGACTATCCCGACGAGTTTGAAATACGTGGCGAGATACTGATGCCGCACAGCACCTTTGCAAAACTGAACGCAGAGCGGGAAGAATCGGGCGACCAACCCTTTGCCAACCCACGCAACGCCGCATCGGGGACGCTGAAGATGCAAAATTCGGCTCAAGTAGCCAAACGTCCGCTTGACTGCTGTCTGTATTTCCTGCTTGGCGGACAATTGCCGACAGATTCGCATTACGAAAACTTGGAAAAAGCGAGAGAATGGGGATTCAAGATACCGCTTTACGCCGAAATATGCAACAATGTGGACGACATATCCCGTTTTATCGCCAAATGGGCGGTAGAACGACTCAATTTGCCCTTTGATACCGACGGCATCGTCATCAAGGTGGACAATCTGGCGCAGCAACGGCAGTTGGGGATGCGTTCCAAAAGTCCGCGCTGGGCGGTGGCGTACAAATTTCCGGCAGAGCGGGTAGAAACACTCTTGGAGTCCATATCCTATCAGGTGGGCAGAACAGGCGCAGTAACACCGGTTGCCAACCTGTCGCCCGTGCGATTGGCAGGAACTACGGTAAAAAGAGCAACACTCCACAACGCCGACCAAATACAGGCGCTCGACCTGCGCATCGGCGATACAGTATTTGTAGAAAAAGGCGGGGAAATCATACCCAAAGTGATTGGAGTAAATGTAGGAAAGCGCCCTGCCGACAGTCAGCCAACGCTGTTCATTACGCATTGCCCGGAATGTGGCGCAACTTTGCAACGCAACGAAGGCGAAGCGGCGTGGGTGTGCCCCAATGACGACTGTCCACCGCAGGTGAAAGGACGGATAGAACATTTCATCAGCCGAAAGGCAATGAATATCGACAGTTTGGGCGAAGGAAAGGTGGAGTTGCTCTACGACAAAGGATTAATCCGCAACGTAGCCGACCTCTACCAACTCACAGCGCAGCAATTAATCGGCTTGGAGAAAATGATTACCGCCGAGGACGGAACTGTGCGCAAAATTGGCTTCGGACAACGCTCCGCCGAAAATATGCTCGCAGGTATCGAAGCATCAAAAAAAGTGCCGTTTGAGCGAGTGCTGTACGCTATCGGCATCCGTTTCGTGGGAGAAACCATTGCGCAGAAATTGGCACGGAATTTTAAAACTATTGAAACGCTGGAAAAAGCAAGCCACGAAGATATGATTGCTGTTGACGAAATTGGTGAACGTATAGCACAAAGCGTGATTGATTTTTTCGCCCATCCCGAGAATATTGCCTTAGTGGAACACTTGAAACAGGCAGGTTTGCAGTTTGTGGTAGATGAAAGCGCTTTTCAAGCAAAATCGGATGCACTGAAAGACAAGACTTTCGTGGTGAGCGGCGTGTTTACCATTCCCCGCGATGACATCAAAAAGATGATTGAAGAAAACGGCGGCAAAAACTCCGGTTCTATTTCATCTAAAACCGATTATCTGTTGGCAGGCGATAAAATGGGACCCGAAAAGTTGAAAAAAGCAACCAGTTTAGGAGTGAAAATGATTTCGGAAGAGGAATTTTATTCTTTGTTATCCAAATAAAGGATTTTATGGATAAAGCAGAAAAGACATTGGACAAGGAAACGAGCGATAAGGTAAGTTTTATTACTTTCATTATCCCTGCTTTTGCCGAAGCGTACAAAATGAATGTTCAAAGTGCGTACTATTATCTGAAAAAATACGGAGGTTGGGATTTTCTGAACAAGCACTGGTGGGCGTTGCATACCGACAATGAAATTTGGGCGGTACACGATATTTTTGAAGTTTGTCGTAAAAACGGAGGAATGCGCTAATGAAGGTTTATCACGGAAGTTACACGCATATAACACATATAGATTTGTCGAAATGTCAACCCAACAAAGATTTCGGCAAAGGTTTTTATGTAACCAAATTCCATCGTCACGCTGCAACGTGGGCTGAGATTATCGGTGAAAAACACGACACGAAAGGGATTGTAACCGAATTTGATTTTACGGACGGAGAGTTTGCCGAAAGTATTTGTTTAATCAAACGTTTTGCGAGTTATAACGATGAATGGCTTGATTTTGTGGTGGCAAACAGAGACAGAAAAAGTAAAATGCCCGCGCACGAATACGACATTGTGGAAGGTCCTGTTGCCGACGACAAAGTACAGCACACATTGCGTTTGTATTTGAAAGGGAAAATTGCAAAAGAAAAATTTCTCGAAATGCTTGCGCACCACGAAGAAACGCATCAGATTTGTTTTTGTACAGCGCGTTCGCTGCAATTGCTTGATTACACAGAAAACGCTGTCGATATATCCTGCGAAATGATGAATATCGGCGAACTGCTTGTTGAACAACTGATGCTTGATTTGCAGATAGATGAAGAAAAAGCCGCCGACATTTTCTATACTTCTGCCGTCTTTACGCAACTTGCCGAAGAAAGTACGAAACTTTACGAAAAGTCGTGGCAGGAGATTTATGAGCGGTTGAAAAAAGAGTTGGAAACAAGATAAAATAAGGATTTTATGGATAAAGCAGAAAAGACATTGAACAAGGAAACGAGCGATAAGGTAAGTTTTATTACTTTCATTATCCCTGAGTTTGCCAAGTCGTACAAAATGAATATTCAGGATGCCTACCGCTATCTGAAAAAATACGGAGGTTTGGATTATCTGAACAAATGTTGGTGGGCGTTGCACACCGACAATCCGTTTTGGGCAGTCAGGGATATGTTTGAAGTTTGTAAAAACAATGGAGGATGCGATAAATAATAGTAATGAAATTACATTAAAATTAGGAACTATAAAAAACGAAATAAATACATTTTAAGTG
>JAITTD010000143.1 GCA_031287245.1 Bacteroidales bacterium | reverse complement strand
CCGATTTGAACAAAGGTATTCATTTCTGTCTTTTCAATAACTTGTGGGGTGTGAATTTCAATATGTGGTGGGAAGGCAGTATCGCTTATCGGTTTAAAATGGAATGGATAAAATAATTTATCAGCATAGCGTTTTTATTAAAAACAAGTATTTACTAAAATTTACGCAAAAAACGTAATTCGTAATTAATTTGTTTATCCGGTAGTTCAAGAATAATAAGCCATAGTATGTATTCCACACATTGCCGCAAATTTATTTCACAAATTCCACTTCCTTAAAGCCAAATGTCCTTACTCTGCCGTCTCTGTTGAGAATTTCGAGCATTCCGACCGGATTGACGCCCTTAATGCAACCTTCAAACGTTTCATTGGCAGCGCTGAATGGCATCCATTCGCCCAAACGATAGAGATTGTGCAGATAATCGTTGTGCAAAGCGGCTGTGTTTCCTTCTACAATCTGTTTGTAGCGGCTGTTGATGGCTTGTAGCACTCTGTTCAGACATTCTTCAAGATCGAAATGTTTGCCGGTCAATTGAAACAAGGATACCGGATTGGGCGCATTGCTGGAAAAGCGTTCCTGATTGATATTGATGCCTGTCCCTGCGATGGTTTTCTTCAAATACTGCCCTTTCAGAAAGTTCTCAATCAGTATGCCCGTTATTTTTTGATTGCCTGCATACACATCGTTGGGCCATTTGACCGAAACGCCGCTAACATAGCGCGAAAGAAAATCGCACACGGCAAGCGACACGGCTTTGGAAACGAGAAACTGTTCCGAAGCCCTGAGAAAAGTGGGATAAAAAAGGATGGAAAAGGTAAGATTCTTACCGGCATCGCTTTCCCATGTGTTGCAGCCCTGACCCCGCCCCTGCGTCTGAAAATCGGCAACCAGCACAGTTCCTTCTTCAAGCGCCTCTTGACTTGACAGTTGCTGCAACTGCCGGTTGGTTGATTCGGTTTGTGCAAGCCTGATAATCTGATTGGTAACAAGTGTTTGCATTTTCGCTGATGAACCGACGAAAGTATTAAATTTTTGCTTAGTAATAAAATTAATGAAAGAAAATAATTACTTTTGTGCATCAAAAAATGTGCACGATGTCTGATTTGAAAGCGTATTTTCTTGTGATTGCCGTGTTTTCCATCGGATTGTGGGGCTGTGAAAAAAACACCTCCTATCCGGAAATACCTGAAATCCATTTTCAGAAGTTGGTGATGAAGGTTTACAAAGCGGACGACCTTGGCAACCTGCTGAAAGAAGCCAGGGTTACTTTTTCATTTGCTGATGGCGATGGTGATTTGGGAGTTATTCCTGATACAAACGACAAAACAAGCCTGATTCACTATTCGTGGATGAAGAAACAGGCGGACGGGCAGTATGTCCCGCATATTTTTTCGTCGGGAAGCGCTTCAGACACAATAAGCATACCCTACGACGAAGTGATGAACAAGGACGAAGCATACAACAAACTGTTGAAAGGGGTGATAGACATGAAAATCACCATTCCCTATGTAGGCGTGGCGGATATGGACACGGTGCGCCTCGAATTTTTCATTACCGACAGGGCTAACCACAGCAGCAATGTGGAGATATCGCCCGATTTCAGCGTGTTGGCGGATTCTGTCAGATTAGAATAATTATTTTTATTATTTTATTATTTTCGTATATTTGCATTTTGAAACATCATTTTCAATATTGACAATATGACAGAGAAAGTTCACCATATAGCATATATTATATGCGTCCTGCTATTCATAGCATGGAGACCGGCTTATGCTGCGGATGAAACCATCAGCTATTTTGAAAATTTACGCTTGTCGCGTCTTTCCGATCATGCTGTTGAACAATCCATTCTTAAAAAACATACGATTGAGCAACTCGCAAAAAAAATATCGCATTATTATACTGATACATTGACTGTTATCAGGCAGAAAGCCTTTTATCTGACTTACAAAAAAGGCTTGCAAAGCGCTCATTCCGGCAGAACGGTTGCCGTAAGGCATTTGTTGATCGCATGTAATGATGCTGACGGCGGTGTTATCGGTCAGGTTTTGAGATATTTGCAGGAATTTTCTGCAGAAGATTTTGACGATGCGTGTAAAATAATGATCAACAGCAAAATTTCCCAGACCAGAATGTCCCACTACAAGGAACTGGCGCTGCTTGCAGGATATATTCACACGGGAATGAAAGATTTGCAGGGAGTACTGATGAAACCAAATCTGCCTGTACAGCATCGCTGGTGCGTTTCTTTGGCGCTTTCGCGAATGGGCAACGCTACACAGACGGAATGGTGCCTGAACAGAGTAAAGAAAGCGCCTGTAAACAGCGATTTGGTGGCATACATACTGCCTGATTTGGTATATACACGGCAAAAGGAAGCGATTGACTACTGCGTGAACTTGCTCAACAGCGATGCAAAACTGTGTGAGTCTCAAAACCCCGATATTTCGGAGAAAATAAATTGTGCATACCTCATTATCCCGCTTTTGGCTCCCGTCATTGCGGATTTCCCCGTTGCCATAGATGCTTTGGGGGATATTGAAGGCGATTACACACAGGCTCTTCAAAAAGTAAGAAATTGGTTTTCTGTAAATAAAGAATATACGATTTTGCAAACAACATTTTGATGCAAACCGGAGAGATAACGGATGAACAGAGAAACGCTAAAATATTGTGAAAGACAATTGCCTTTCTGATAAAAATTATAAAAATTATTAATTAAATTTCCCCTTTCTGATAGTTGTTAATCTCCTCTCTGTCTGTTTTTTGTTTCATGGTTATAATTAATAATCGTTCCCTTCACCATTTAAAGATGAAGGGAAGACTATCAAAGTTTGGCGGCGACCTACTCTCCCACAATGCAGTACCATCGGCGCAGACAGGTTTAACTTCTCTGTTCGGAATGGGAAGAGGTGGAGCCCTGTCGCAATAGCCACCTAAAAAATTGACAGTGGACAATTGACAATTGACAATTGACAATGAATTGTCGATTATCAAATTGATTATCCTACTGTATAAAAAAGACACGATGGAAATTTATATATTTGAATTTGACGTTTTTATAATTGTCAACTGTCAA
>JAITTD010000123.1 GCA_031287245.1 Bacteroidales bacterium | reverse complement strand
CATCCTTTTTATCATGGAATATTTTACGCTTATAATGGTGTGACTTATTTTAAAGAAATGAATTATAATGATACTGTTTTTAGCATTAATGAAAAAGCAATGTCTCCTCATTTCGTTTTCAAATTAGGGAATAAACAGCCTTCTTATTACCATCAAAGAAATGACGATTATAACAAGGGGAAATATTTTATAAATTTCGTTTATGAATCTAAGTCATTTATATTGTTCAATTTCTCCTACTCTACAGAAACAGTGGAAGTACTTGGATCAAGAGTTTTAAAAAAGGGATCAATTCATACAGGTTATTATGATAAAAAGAAGAAACAGGTATTTATATCCTCTACTCCCGATTTAAAGAAAACAGGAGGATATAATATAAACGGTATTCCGGTTAGTTTTTATCCTGTGTTGATAAATAAAAACAAAGAAATGATTGCGCAAATAGATCCTGCAGAATTAATAGAATATAAAGACAAAATAGGCTCAAAATATAAAGAGGTATTTAAAAATGTACAAGAAGATGATAATCCTATTGTTATTATTGCAAAATTAAAAGAATAAACGGAACTGGAACCACCATTTAAAATTTCATGAAAATAATATCCATCAAACGGTATAGATTCGGCAGAAGTGCAGCAGGAAATGGCTTATTTGCTGATAGAAAAAGGGCTTATACAGTCATAAAATGATGAAACCAACGAAAATCCATCCTTGGGCATGGGTGCCTGCGTTGTATGTCAGTGCGTATATGGTATTTCTCTTGTGTATCATAGCATCATGTGCTAATAGGACACAAGAGATGTTCTCTGTAGAAAATATTGATATCGAACAGGGCTTTTCCGATAAAAGAGAGATGTATCTGAGCGAAATAGCCACCGATATAGAGTATGTTCCATTGGAAACTACCGATGAATCGCTGATTAGCTCTGTAAGCAAAGTCATTACGCATCAAAATTACATCATCGTTCTTGATAAAAAAATTCAAGCCGATTTTGTCTTTGATCGTTCGGGTAAGTTTATCAGGAAAATAGGCGCTGTAGGGAACGGACCGGGTGAGTATATAGGAATTGCCGATATATCCATCAGGCACAGGGATTCCGTATTATGTATCTATGACGATCAAACCAACAGACTTAGTAGCTATTCGTTATCGGGCAAATTTATCAAAGCTGTTCGAACTCCTTTTAATGCTGATAAAACAGCCTTTATCAATGATTCGACCTTATGTCTGCTGTTACCCCGTCCTTGCTTTGTTTTTAACCAATCGTACAGCCTTGCAATATATGATCATGGATTGGTTCAAAACGGGAGATTAATCAGCAGAAGCGATGAAAACATAACTGAAAGGGAAGCCTCTTCGATGCCAACTACGGGCATGACACGACTGGAAAAATGGGTGGACAGTCTGAGTTATTGGGAAGTAAAATATGATATAATATATCGTATCACCAACCATAAAACTGCGATTCCACGATATTTTATCCGGTATAAAAATAAAATCCCGTTTCAGCGGGATTTTTCCAGACAGACTATAGAAGAATATACCTGTGTTGATGATATGTTAGAAACAAATTCCTTCTTTTTTTTCCACGGCGTTCACAATGGACTTATTTTTCAGATAGTGTATGACAAAGGCCGTAAAGCGGCAGTAAATGTTCACTTCAATTATCGCGATGATGATATGGCTTCCCGTTTTTTGAATGATCTGGATGGAGGAAGTCCATTTTGGCCCAAAGGCGTACTGGAGGATGGAAGGGTATATTCTGCGGTGGAGTTGTACAGCCTTCGAGAATATTTAAAAGAGACTCCATTTCGCAATATTCATCCAAAAACGGACAGTTTGGCCGTCTCTCTCAATGCGTTAATAGCAAAGTCTGAATTTATGGATAATCCCTGTTTAATGTTTGTAAAACTCAAATAAATGAAAAAAATCCATACTTGGGCATGGGTGCCTGCGTTGTATTTTGCGGAAGGGCTGCCATACGTCATCGTGATGACCGTATCCATAGTGATGTACAAGAATTTGGGCATTTCCAATACAGAGATAGCCCTGTTTACAAGTCTGTTGAATTTCCCATGGCTCATTAAACCATTGTGGAGCCCTTTTGTTGATATTTTAAAAACCAAACGCTGGTGGATTCTTATCATGCAGTTCTTCATCGGAGCGGGATTGGCGGGTGTGGCGTTTGTCATCCCTGCACCCTTCTTCTTTCAGGCTACGATGGCGGTTTTTACCCTGCTGGCATTCAGTTCCGCCACCCACGACATTGCCATTGACGGCTTCTATATGCTGGAACTGTCGCCTTTTCAGCAATCCTACTTCGTTGGCATCCGTACCACATTTTACCGCATTGCCATGATTACCGGACAGGGCTTGATGGTGATGCTTGCCGGACGGTTGGAGAAAGTAACCGGAAGCGCCTCCTGCGCATGGACAATCGCATTTGGCGCGGCGGCAGCCATATTCCTGCTGTTGAGCCTCTACCATTCTCTCGTTTTGCCCAAACAGGAAACGCTACACACCGTGCCGCAAAAAAGTTTCAAGGATGTGCTCAGTGAATTTGGCGCCACTTTTGCGACTTTTTTCCAAAAGAAAGGCATCACAGCCGCTATCGTGTTTCTATTGCTGTATCGCTTGGCAGAAGCGCAACTGACAAAAATAGCCGCACCGTTCATGTTAGATCCGGTGGACAAGGGCGGACTGGGACTGGAAACCGAAATGACAGGCTTCGTTTACGGCACGGTGGGCATGGTGGCATTGGTGCTGGGAGGCATTTCCGGCGGTGTAGCCATCTCCTTGAAAGGCTTGAAACGCTGGCTTATACCGATGATGCTCGCCACCAACCTGCCCGACATCGTGTATGTGTTGCTGGCATATTTCCAGCCGGATCATCTTTGGCTGGTAAGTGCGGCAGTAGCAGTGGAGCAGTTCGGCTATGGCTTTGGATTCACGGCTTACACGCTGTTTATGATTTACATTGCCCAAGGATGCTACAAAACGGCGCACTATGCCATTTGCACCGCCTTCATGGTAGCCGGTATGATGCTGCCCGGCATGGCGGCTGGCTGGCTGCAGGAACTGATGGGCTACCGCCTGTTTTTCGTATGGGTGATGATTTGCACCATCCCCACATTCTTTGTGCTGCCCTGGTTGAAGATGGACGGAAGTTTCGGAATGAAAGGTTAAAAGTTTCGGGTTTCGGGTTTCGGGTTTCGGGTTTCGAGTTTCGGGTTTAAAGTTTCGGGTTTCGAGTTTCAGTGAAAATGGGAATTCGTAATTCGTAATTCGTAATTTTTAATTCGTAATTACGGAATTCCGAGTCCCGCAGGGACGGCACTTTCTGTGTCGTCCCCAACATTTTTATTGTACTTGATAAAATAATATGTACTTTTGCATCCTGAATCAATAACAATTTCTAAATCATTACATCATGTTAGATTACTCATTGGTAGAAAACCTGCTCACGCCCGCGCCCGACGACGCGATGGCGCAGGTTGTGAACGTCCGCTCTTACAGCGAAGACGAAATTGCCGACTTGATGCTCAAGCGCGGCACGTTACTGACAAAGGCAGACATCCTCGCCGTGCTGGAGGTGTACCGCGAAGTCATTGACGACCTCGTGGCAGACGGATCTGCCGTCAATACCGCCCTGATGCACATCTCGCCCAGCATTGCGGGAGTGTTCAACGGTTTGGGCGACAGTTTTGACCCCGCGCGGCACACCATCAAGGTGAACCTCAACCAGGGCGCCGCCTTGCGCAGCGCTGCCGGACGCATCAAGACCCGAAAGGTGCAGGTTGCCGACCCCATCCCCTACATTGTGGAGGTGAAGGACGTACTCAGCGGCTCGACAAACGACCACCTCACGGCAGGCGGCGTGGTGCAAATGCGCGGCAGCCGTCTCAAACTCGTGGCAGACGACCCCACCAACGGCATATTCCTGTTGCCCATCGCGGGCGGCGCAGAAGTGCGCCTCGCGGTAGTGGTAGAAAACAAGCCCGCACGGCTCATTGTGATGCTGCCTGCCGACCTTGCCGCAGGCGAGTATCACCTGGAGGTGCGAACAACGTACACCACCTCGCCCAAACCCACGCATACGGTAAAGGCAGGGCGTTTCAACAAAACACTGACGGTGGGATAGATAATCTATCTGCATATGGATAGGGTGTCTATCCATGTAAGGATAGAATGTCTATCTGCATAAGGATAGAATGTCTATCCCTACATGGATAGAAAACTTATCTGCATCATTCATTTTTGCATATCATTTCAGATTGTTGAATTTACTGATTTTCATATTTGTCGCCATTTTATTGTTGGCTGTTCCGTTTGTTCCCAACCGGATGAAGGGGTATGCCGCCTTGTTTGCCTCGCTGTGTGTGACAGTTGTGTCGTCAGCGGCGGCGGCGAGCGCGTTATCGGGCAATACGGTGGACGTCACCATTGCCGGCGATTTCATTTGGGGCAATCTGTCCTTTGTGGTTGACCCGCTGTCAGCATGGTTCATTCTCATCATCAACCTGATTGTGGTGCCCGGCACGTGGTATTCGCTGGGCTACCTTCGCGGACACGCTCCATCTGCCAATTTCGGATTGCACAACGTCATGCTGGTGTGGGTTCACGTGGCATTGTGCCTTGTGTGCACGGTGCAAAACAGTCTGGCGTTCATTTTCGTATGGGAAATCATGTCGCTGTCCTCATTTTTATTGGTGATTTTCGAGAACAGGCAGCGGGACGTCCTTCGTGCCGGAATCAATTATCTGATACAGATGCACATTTCCGTGATGTGTCTGCTCATAGCCTTCCTGATAGTGTATCAGAGCGAGGGCACTTTTCATTTTGCGGGCATTTCTTCCTATTTTGCCACACACAAGCCCCTGTCCGTATTCCTGCTGTTTTTGGTGGGATTCGGCTTCAAAGCGGGCATTGTGCCCCTGCATACCTGGCTGCCTCACGCCCACCCTGCCGCTCCTTCGCACGTGTCGGGCATCATGTCGGGCGTAATCGTGAAAATGGGCATTTACGGCATTTTTCGCATCATCAGTTTCCTGCACTCCGACTTTTTGCTGACAGGCAACATTGTGCTCATCGCCGGAATGGTGACCGGCATCTATGGCGTTGTCCATGCCTCTGTGCAAAAGGACATTAAACGGCTACTGGCATACTGCACCATCGAAAACGTTGGACTTATCGTGATGGGCATCGGGCTTGGGCTGATAGGACAACACGCCAATAACAGTTTCCTGATGCTGGCGGGCTACGGAAGCGCGTTGTTTCACGTGTTGAATCACGCCCTGTCTAAATTGCTGCTATTTATGGGTGCAGGAGCGGTATATCACAATCTGCATACCCGAAATATGGACAAAATGGGCGGTTTGTTCAAAGTGATGCCCCACACGGCAACGCTTTTTCTGATTGGATGTCTTGCCATTGCCGGATTACCGCCGCTCAACGGTTTTCTGTCCGAATTTATCCTGTTTTTCGGCTTCATGAAAGGCATTATAGCGTCCGAAGCCACCGAAAGCATCATCATTGTGATGGGTGTAATGACGATAGCCCTCATCGGCGGGCTGTCCGTGCTGACGTTCACCAAATCGTTCGGCATCATGTTCCTCGGCACCGCCCGAACCCCTCTCCCACCCGACCTCGGCGAGCCGTCCGCCGCCATGCGCCGCCCCCAGTATCTGGCAGTGGCGCTGATGCTCATCGTCATACTGACTCCTTTTGCCTCGTTTGGCTTGGTTTCTGACATCGTCAGCACTGTGTTTTACTTTCCCTATCGCACACCGGAGATGGATAGCCTTAGCATTTTGCTGCAAAAAGTGAGTTTGGTGATGATCATGTTTGTAGCCACAGTGATAGCGTTCATGCTACTGCGCAAGATAGTCGCCCGCCGTTTGCCCGCAAGGGAAGACGACACATGGGGGTGCGCAAGCACATATCCCGCGCCACGCGCACAATATACAGGCGGCTCGTTTGCCAAACCGGTGGGCAAACTATTCGGTGGACTGCTGCCTTTTCGCAAGAAATTTCGCCGCATAGCCGACAACGACATATTTCCAAAGAGCGCACGTTACGACTATTCTTATGGCGACTGTGTAGAGCGCTTTATTTTCGCGCCGGTATGCAAACTGTTCAAACGCTTTTCGGCAGTGTCGCTGCACATACAGGACGGACGTCTGCAATGGTACATTCTCTACGGCTTGCTGTTCATCATCGTGATCATCCTGCTGACATGGCTGAACGCGATTTAAATTGACAGTCCGTAGGACTTTCATATCAATAGAACACGTTATACCTCTCTCAACACCGTTCCCCGTAGGGGATTCACAATCAATGAGGGTGAAACCTCTACGAGGTTTTGGCGCAGAGTTCTACCGCTTCCAGATATTCAGCGCGGTCGGCAAAATATTTTTTGCGCTTGCGTTTGGTTCAGAAAATAAAAAGCTAACCCAAGGCTACATCCAGCACCATCATCACTAAGAAGCCAGCCATCACAGCCAGCGTGCCGACGTTGGAATGTTCGCCCAGATGTGCTTCGGGGATAAGTTCTTCTACCACCACGTAGAGCATGGCTCCTGCGGCAAAAGCCAGCAACCATGGCATAAATGGCGCAATAAAGGCGGCTATGAACACTACCAACAGTCCAAAAACAGGTTCTACCAAGCCTGACAGACAACCAAGCAGAAAAGATTTCCGGGCAGAGAATCCTTCCCTGCGGAGAGGCAAGGCAACGGCGGCGCCTTCTGGGAAATTCTGTATGCCTATACCCAATGCCAGCGCCATGGCTGAGGAATAGGCGGCTACATCGCCGGAATGATTTGCTGCAAGCGCGAATGACAAACCTACTGCCATCCCTTCGGGAATATTGTGCAGGGTGACAGCGGATACCAGCAAGGTGGTGCGCTTCAGGGATGATGACAATCCTTCGCGGGTGTTGGACGAGGGATGCAAGTGAGGTATCAGTTTGTCGAGGAGTAGCAGGAACAAAACCCCAAGCACAAAACCGCCTGCGGCAGGCAACCACCCTGTTTCACCCTTTGCTTCGGCTTCTGCAATGGCTGGAACCAACAATCCGAAGACAGATGCGGAAATCATGATGCCGGCGGCAAAGCCGAGAAAAATCGTTTGCAGCAATCTGCCGGTTTGCTTGCGAAAGAAAAAAACCATTGACGAACCAAGACTCGTCATCAAAAATATGAAACCTGTGCCGCCTGCTACCCACAAAAAACTGTTCATACGCCGTTATCTGTGCTCCATCACAACTTTCTTGCACCGTCTTTAATCACCACGTCATACACTTTGGCTTTTATGCCAAACTGCTTTTCGTATGCTTCGGTGGCTTTTTGGATGAAGCCGTCGTACAGACTGTCTTTCACCAAGTTGATGGTGCAGCCGCCGAAGCCGCCTCCCATTACGCGCGAGCCTGCCACGCCACATTCCTTGGCTGTCTCGTTGAGGAAGTCCAGTTCGGGGCAACTGACGGTGTATTTCAGGCTCAATCCGGTGTGTGTTTCGTACATTTTCCTGCCGGCGGCTTCGTAATCGCCCTTTTTCAGCAATTCGCAAGTGTCAAGCAAGCGTTGAATTTCTTCAATGACAAACTCCGAGCGGATATAATCCACAGCACTCACCTTGCTTGATACTTCTTTCAGCCAGTCGAGACTGGCGTCGCGAAGCAGTTTCACTTCGGGGTGTTTCTCAGCAATGGCTGCCACAACGCGTTCGCACGATTCGCGGCGTTCATTGTACTCTCCGCCCAGCATGTGTGCCACGCAGGTGTTGATGAGCACCAGTTTGTAGCCTTTCGGGTCGAAGGGGAAGTATTCGTATTCCAGCGAGCGACAATCCAGGCGAATCAGAGAGCCTTCCTTGCCGAAGCAGGATGCAAACTGGTCCATAATGCCGCATTTTACGCCCACGTAATTGTGTTCGGTAGCCTGTCCTGTCAGCGCTAACTCAAAGCGGTCGAAACCAAGCGCAAACTGGTCGTTCAGCGCAAAGCCCACGCAACTTTCCAGGGCAGCCGACGATGACATTCCGGCGCCGAGCGGCACATCGCCGGAAATGATAATGTCGAAACCGGGTACTTTCCTGCCTTTTTTTGCCATTTCGCGTGCAACGCCAAAGATATACTGCGCCCAGCGTTCTTTGGGTTTGTCGGCTTCTTCCAATCCGAACTCGCTGTTCAGCGCTACTTTGTCGGGATTTTCATCGGGTGCATAGCCGCGCACTTTGTTGGTGCCATTGGGCTTGATAACGCAGTAGATGGCTTTGTCAATGGCGCCCGGCAGCACGAAACCGCCGTTATAGTCCGTATGCTCGCCTATCAGATTGATGCGCCCGGGGGAAGTATAAACAGCACCTTCCGCACCATATAATTCCTTAAATTTTGCTTGA
The DNA here is from genome assembly GCA_031287245.1 of Bacteroidales bacterium. Classification (GTDB taxonomy): domain Bacteria; phylum Bacteroidota; class Bacteroidia; order Bacteroidales; family UBA4181; genus JAIRLS01. Next base: position 3,490 of record JAITTD010000123.1, on the reverse strand, counting down.
ATTTTACTTGTATCCATACCATTTTTGATTATTGCTAACACTCTGAGAACGTTTCGCTAAGTTTTTAAATAAATAAGGGCACTTCTAATCGTTTTTTCAGATGATTTTTTAAACAAGAGCCGAAGTGCATTGAACTCTGGCAAAAAAACCGTTGCAAAGTTATATGTTTTTTTGTTCTTTTTGGTATTTTTACATAAAAATATTTTTGAAATGTTCACAATCGTTTTTATCTTTGCCGATAAATCATAAGACATTATACATGAAAAAACTTTCATTGTTTGTGTTGCTCTGTTTGCCGTTTTTGTTGGCGGCTCAGAGTGGGAAAGTGCTGGAAACACGCACTGTCAAAAGCGCCATCTTGAAAATGGACCGGAAATATGCTGTTTATCTGCCGGCTGGTTATGACGAATCCGACATCAGTTATCCCGTGCTGTACCTTCTGCACGGTTCGGGCGACGACCACACCGGCTGGGTGCAGTTTGGGCAAGTGCAACACATTGCCGACAAAGCGATTGCCAAAGGAAAGGCGGGTCCTATGATCGTGGTGATGCCCGATGCCAACACCGGCGTAAAGGGCTATTTCAATGATATACAGGGCAATTTTAACTATGAAGATTTTTTCTTCAAGGAATTGATTCCCCACATCGAAAAAACATACAGAGTGCGCAGTGACAGGCATTACCGCGCCATATCAGGCTTGTCGATGGGCGGCGGCGGTACCCTGTTTTATACCTTGCATCATCCCGAAATCTTTGCCGCTGCTGCCCCGTTGAGCGCCTCAACAGGCAGTTGGGAATACGAACAGTTTGTGGCGCGGCTGAAAAACATCAACGCCAAAATCAATGATGAACAAATACAAGCCTATTTCAACCGACACAACATTGAACAATTACTGAAAAACGCTTCTGCCGACGATTTGAAGAAAATCAAGGAAGTCCGCTGGTACATCAGTTGTGGCGACGATGATTTCCTGTACGAAGGTAACAGCCTGTTGCACATTGCTTTCCGAAAAAGCGAAATTCCTCACGAATATCGCATCAAGGACGGCGGGCACACATGGACGTATTGGCGAATGGAACTGCCTCTGGTGATGGAATTTGTGTCCAAATCGTTCATGCAGTATTGACAAAACGACATTTGTCGCAAATCATATCATCGCCGCTGGACACATTTTTTTGTGACTTGCGGCGTTTTTTTGCACTTTCTTCCATTTTTGAGTAGAAACTTTTGTTTTGTTGCAGAAATTACTACAATTTGAAATCCGCTATGTTTTTTTACTATTTAAAACTTGCTGAAATGGTGACATTTACTTCATTTCTGGGCGTTTTTGGTATCAATTTTGTATTACTAACTGTGAAAACACACAGACAAATACACAGAAACTAATGTTTATTTTATTGCTGTCGGATTCATTCGGCAGCAATAAAATTTTACATATTTAAAACAAAAAAAACATGGAAACAATGAAGATTTATTTACACTCATTCAGGTATTCTCGATTTAAGTATAAAAATAGTTGTATTCGGACTATTTTTGACCCAAGCAATCAATGTTTACAGCCTAATCCATGCATATTTATGCAAAAACATTTTAAATCTGCCTGTCATTCAACCATGTGCCATTTGTGTTATCGCAATCTGAAATTTGTGAAGGACACTTCATTGCGGGCAAAATTGTTTGGATGGACATATAAAATACTTGATAATGAAATAGATGCTTTGTCGCTGGAAACGGGCGGGATGAATTAAATTATGATGCCCGAAGGGCTTGATTTTCATCACCGCAGGCGAGCGAAGCGTTGCCTGCGGCAGTGCGAACTGGGGGCACTCTACAATATAAAACATCTGTAAAACAGGCGATTAAAAATATAACAGGCATGTTACTAACAATGATGTTACTAACATGCTTGTTACATTAAAAAAAACGACTAATTCATGTTCTGCCTTTCAGGCAGGGACCGGCGGAGGCTTCTGCCGCAGGTCGATGACCTGCGGTTATGAAAATCCCGCCCATTCGGGCGAAAAGAGACTCAGCAAGAATGCCGGGCATGAAAAATATCACCTCAAAAAAAGATTTAGCCAAAAAACTTTTTATTGCACATTTTATAAATTTTTTCGTACATTTGTCCTTTCAAAAATAACCTTCAAATTTTTTAATCGACCATGAAAAATGTTGCAATTATCTGTTTATTAGGTCTATTGACCGCTTGTTCACCGCAATTACCCACTACAGTAAGCCATTTGCGTTGTGAATTGTTGACCCATCCCTTGGGGATTGATTGTGTGGCGCCCCGCCTGAGTTGGGAAATCCAATCCGAAGGCAGAGGCGTTGTGCAAACATCGTACCGAATCATTGTGGCTTCTTCGCCGGAAAAACTGGCTGCCGACGAAGGCGACCTGTGGGATTCCGGAGAAGTGCGCTCGGATGCGTCTATTTTGGTTCCCTACGCCGGAAAAACGCTCGAAAGCCGCAGTTCATGCTTTTGGAAAGTGCGCGTAACCACCAACAAGGGGAAATCGGAATGGAGCCAGCCTGCTTTGTGGACAATGGGGCTGCTTGCGCCAACCGATTGGCAAGCCAAATGGACCGGCTTGGACAAAATGTCTAAAGACGAAACCGACAAAGGCAACACCCGCTTGTCGGCACGTTATTTGCGCAAAGAGTTCAGCCTCGACAAAAAACCCGTGAAATCGGCAGTATATATTTCAGGTTTAGGGCTTTACAAATTATACATCAATGGGAAAAAGATAGGCGACGGACAGGAATTGTCCCCGACACCTACCAACTATCTTAAAGTGGTAAAATACAATACGTTTGATGTAACTTCCGAATTGTCCGAAGGCGTCAATGCCATTGCCGTCACGCTCGGAAACGGTCGGTTTTTCAACCTGCGCGGAGATGTTTACGGCTTTCCAAAACTGATTTTGCAATTGGAACTCGAATATGCCGATGGCAGCAAACAAACCATTGTGAGCGACAATTCGTGGAAAGTGACCGCCAACGGACCCATTCGCGCTAACAACGAATTTGACGGCGAAGAATACGACGCCCGCATGGAATTGCCCGCATGGAACACCGCCGGATACGACGACAGCAAATGGCTGCAAGCAGAATTAGTGGAAGCGCCCGCCGGTAAATTAGAAGCGCAACTCAACCGCAACATCAAAGTGATGGATGTGCTGAAACCTGTGGCTATCAAGCAAGTGAAGGCGGGAACATACATTCTTGACATGGGACAGAACATGGTCGGCTGGCTGAGCCTGAAAGTGAAAGGCAAAGCCGGACAAACCGTGAAACTGCGCTTTGCGGAAGCCCTCAAAGACGATGGCACGCTTTACATGGACAACCTGCGCGGCGCCAGAGTGACCGATCTCTACACCTTAAAAGGCGGCGACGTCGAACAATGGGAGCCGTCGTTTATCTACCACGGATTTCGCTATGTGGAAATAACCGACTATCCGGGCGAACCGACAGTCAACGATTTTGAGGG